>NZ_JBSZCP010000016.1:0-12689 GCF_054166785.1 Cyanobacterium sp. | reverse complement strand
TGGGTCGAATTTTTCACACCAACGATTAAAACATGGTGGCATGGACGAAGACGTTGTTTCTTTCATAATGACCTAATGTTGTCACTCTGTCTACTTTTATTATTAGTTTACCTTACTTTTCTGTTTAAGTACCGTTAATCAGTGGTTTTCTGATTCGTCATAGTTTCAAGGTTGGTAATTTTTTGTAAAAATTCTTCTGTTAATTTATTAAAAGCCTTCGAGGCATTGCAACTAGGGGCAGACATCACCACAGGCATAAACATATCCAAGGATTTTGCCACGTTGACATCCATGGGAATATCGGTGGGAAACATTTTTTCTGGGCTAAAGTCTCGCTCAACCCTCCTTTTTACCTGGGAATAATAGCGATCGTAGCGTCCAAAAAGTCCTCCCTCTGATAATATAAACACTATACCCAGTAGATCTAATTTAAGGGGATTCGTTTTAGCGTGAACTTTTTTGAGGTTTCTTACCCTTCTTTCTAGGAGTTGTATACCAACTAGGGAAAGGGGTTCAGGTCTTGCCGGTAATAAGTAAAAGTCACTAGAGGCGATCGCACTTTTGGTCAATAGATTATAACCTGGTGCGCAGTCCATAATAATATAATCATAATTAGGGGCGATCGGGCGAACAATTTTGTCTATTAATAACCGCTCAAAATTATTCCATACCTCATCAAAATTATCAGTATTTCCAGAACTTACCGATTTTTGGTGCATCATTTCTGACACTAAAAACTCATCATATAACTCTATATCCCCCGGTAAAAGAGATAAATTTTTTAAACCACAAATAGAATCAGTAATAATATCTTCAATGGTTAACTTTGCATAGGGATTAGGTTGAATAATATTATCTATTAAATAAGCTAAAGTCTTTCTTTTTTTGCGTAACTTACTAAACTCTTGGGGGGCTAAAAGACTAAGGGTTGCACTAATTTGAGAATCTAAATCTAAAACCAATACTTTTTTGTTGAAATTTTTAGCTAAACAAGTGGCTAAATTAACCGTTAAAGTAGTTTTACCTACCCCTCCCTTCATATTTACCGTGCTGATAATATAACCCATAAAAATTCCCTATCGAACCTCAAAAAAATCTTATAAACAATAAATTGACTTAAGCAAAGAAAACAAACAACTCGAATTATTAGTTATTCCTTCTCCATTGTCAATTCTTCCATCATCCAATTTAGATAACGAGATGAGCCTTTCACGATGGGTAAAGCAATGATTTCTGGAATCTCATAGGAATGTATTTCTTGAATCACCTTAACAAGTTCATCAAATTTGGTTAAATCAGTTTTAATGACTAATTGCCATTCCTCATCACAATTGAGCTTATCTTCCCAGTGATAAACCGCTGTTACAGGGGAGAAAGTAACGCAAGCCGCCAAGTCAGACTCAATTAATGTAGATGCTATTTGATGGGCTTCCTCTTCCGATGAGGCACTCACTAAGACTATACCTAAATTTTTAAACTTCATTACTTTCCTCTGGGTTAATATTTGCGTTAAATAATAATTCTAATTTATCCCTTAATAACCTTTCCCCAGATATACTACTATAGAATAATAAATCTGTTAATATTTTTGGGGCAATAATTAATTTATCTGTTTCTTCTAAGTTAAGATTAAGTTTATCATTATCTCTTATTAGTTGATTAAAACTATCAAAATATTTTTTTACTATGCCATAATATTCTTGATTTTCAGATACTTCTATTTGTTCCCAAAGAGAGACTGCCCGATGAATTAGTTCATCATTTTTTTTGAGTATTTTGATAATAGATGTAATTACAAAATTTAGATCAGTTTTGTTTTTGGGAAAAGTAGTTAATTTGTGTTCTATTTCTAAGGATGATAAACTTATGTATATCAACTGTAAGTAACTATCTAGGGAATACACTGTACGGGAGGATATATTATCTGATTCGATGGACATAGAAATAAGTTGATTTGTTTTTCATGGAAAAAATTATTATCGAGTTATCTTGTCACATTAACTCTTTACCTTGTAATGATATTGTATGTTACGTCTATGATATTTTAACTTCAACGAATGTTAAAGCATGGGAATTGTGTCAAGAAAATATTCAGACTCCTTTTGTCGTAGTGGCAAAACAACAAACCGCTGGGAAAGGGCAGAGGGGAAATCATTGGCATTCTTCTTTGGGGGGGTTATATTTAACGGTGGTTTTATCTTCTGAGATGATTTTTAGTAATATCAACCATTTAACTCTTTTTTGTGGAGTGGGTATTACTGAGGAGTTAAATAAATATGGAATACCTATTCAAATTAAGTGGTTAAATGACCTCTTTTTGGAGAATAAAAAAGTAGGGGGTATTTTATCGGAAGTTCGTAGTCGAAATGAAACCATTAAAAATGTAGTTATGGGAGTGGGAATTAATTGGAAAAATGAGCTTAATGTGGATAGTGGTATTAGTCTTGATAGTTATTTAAAAAGTAATAATATTTCTATGATTAATTCCTATGATGAGTTATTGAAAATGACGGTACAAGGTATTTTTAATGGATATACTTCTTATGGGGAAGGAGGAGTTGATATTTTAATTAATAATTATAATAAGTATTTAATTCATAGGGAAAAGGGTGTAAGGTATGGGGATTTAGAAGGGTTAATATTAGGAATAGATAATAATGGCAATTTATTAGTTAGATTTTCTTCTATGGGGGCTAGGAGTAAGGTTTCTTTTTCTCCTTTAGAATATGGTATTACTCCTTATCGAGATGGTGAAATTAGTAAAATTTTTGAGCGAGAAATAAGTTAGGATGATCCAGATAAAAAGAAATGATTTAGAGTTAATCAAAAAAGAAGGGGTTTTACATTATCCCTATGAATGTTGTGGTTTATTGATAGGCAGAAAAGATAAGGAAACTACATTAGTTATTAGGGTTATTCCTGTGGCTAATGATTGGGAAAATCAAAAGGATTTATTGAAAGAGTTAATGGATAAACCTGATTATGGCATGGAGGAAAACTTTGCGATCGCCCCTAAAACTATGTTAAAAATACAACAGGAAGTTAGAAGGGAAAATCTGGATATTATCGGCATTTATCATTCCCATCCTAATCATCCTGCCATTCCTTCTGAGTTTGACAGGGCGATCGCATGGCAAGAATATTCCTATATAATTATGTCAGTGGTGGAAAAGCAGATAAAAGACTTATATTGTTGGCAACTAAACGACCACAGACAATTTCAAGAAGAAACTATCATCGTAGTTTGATGAAAAAAATCAAATTATGAAAATAAACAAAAATTAATGATTATTTGATTTTGATTAACGGTTGAAAAGAAATTATCTTGCCCAATATTTTAAATGTTTGCCTAAGTCAGATAAATTTTTATTTCCCGTACAAAAAAGGGTTGTTTTAATTTCCGCATTCAATAAATTTACTAAAAAATCGAGGGATTCAGTGGATTCCATGGCTGACTTGAGAAAAGGATAAGCTAAACCCACCAAGTCTGCCCCAAGGGCAATTAATTTTGCCACTTCTAAGCCGTTACGAATACCCCCAGAGGCGATAAGGGGAATATCAGGATATTTTTGGGTAATATCTTTAACACAATCGGCGGTAGGAATACCCCAATTAGCAAAGGTTTTGCCTAGTTGTCTTTGTAAAGGATTATCTGCCCTTTCACTTTCTACCATTGCCCAAGATGTGCCTCCTGCCCCTGCTACATCGATGGATTTTACCCCCACATTAATTAATGTTTCCGCCATATCAACGGAAATACCGTTACCTACTTCCTTGGCAATGACGGGGATGGGTAAATTTTCGCACAGGTTCGCAATTTTATTTAATAAGTCTTTAAAGTTGGTATCCCCTTGGGGTTGAATACATTCTTGGAGGGGGTTAATGTGCAAAATGAGGGCATCGGCTTCAAGAATTTTAACTAATTCAAGGCATTCTCTATAGCCGTAACCGTAGTTTAGTTGTACTGCGCCTATATTAGCAAATAATAATATATCGGGGGCGTGCGATCGCACTTTAAATGTGGAGGCTACTTCGGGTTTTTCGATGATAACACGACCGGAGCCGATACCCATGGCAAGGTTATATTTTTGGGCGGTTTGGGCTAATCTTTTGTTAATTAATTCAGCGTTAGCAGTGCCTCCTGTCATGGAAGAGATGAGGAGGGGAGAATCGATGGTTTTACCTAAAAACTGACTACTAATGTCAATTTCTTGGTAGTCTAATTCAGGCAAACAAACATGGTTAAAATGATATTTTTCTAAACCATTGGAGATGTTATCACATTGTACTTTTTCGTCTAAACAGATACGAATATGATCATCTTTTCTTGTTTGCGTTTCCGTTTGATTTTCTCCCATTTTTATGCTTAAACTTTTACTAAACTAATAGCAATTTTACCAGAAAAACACACATCAATATCGCTATCTTTTTCTTTTCCCCTTTTACTGTAGTTACCCTGATAAAAATAGAGATTATTTTCTTTTTTAAAGGTTAATGGCAGGGGATGTTTACTAGGTTGACAAAATACAATATCTGTGTCTATTTCGTAGGAAGGTAGATGGGGTAAGTTCACATTCCAAAAATGCCCTTTTGGTAGCTCTTTTACTAATAATAAATCTAATACTTTTTTTGTTAATTTACTTGCTAAAAGCCAATCAATTTTTTGAGGACTTTTTATATAATGGGAAAGGGCGATCGCCTTTAAACCTGAAATTGTCGCTTCTCGCACCGCTGCCACCGTACCCGATAAGTACATATCTACCCCTAAATTTCCCCCCGCATTGATACCCGATAATAACCAATCAGCATCAGGGGCAAAGGCTTGGATAGCCAAACGGGCGCAATCGGCAGGAGTACCATCCACCCGATAGGATTGATTTCCCCTATCTTCTACGGCAATACCTCGACGGGTAGTAATTTGATGTCCACAGCCCGAATACTCTTTGTTAGGGGCAATAATATATTTATCACCCTCCACAGTATTAGCGAGGGCTTTGATACCCTCGGCTTCAATTCCATCATCATTGGTTATAACAAACTTCATTTTAAAAAATCATTACGATAAATAGCAAGTCCGATGGGTGAGCATTGCCTACCATACAATGACTAATATCAATTTACCGTAATTATCAACTATCAATTATAAATTTTCAATTGCTTACGCCCCTACGGATTCCTTGGCAGCGTACATCACCTCAAGGGTAATTTGGTCAAAATTTCTTTCACGGGCAAACTTTTCGGTATTGCGTTTTACCTTACCACGAACAAAACCCGGTACTTTATTTAATTCGGCTTGGGCTTCTTTTGTCCAATTCAAATCAGAATCAGCAGAGATACCTTTGGTAATAACTTCCTTGGTATCATGACCACCAAATATTTCTAAAAGATGATCTTCCATCCCGAGGGTAAAAGAATTATAGACCAAATCGGTAATTTGATTTGTACCTTCATAACCCAAGAAAGGCTTGTAACCGATGGGGAAGTTTTGAATGTGGATGGGGGCAGCAATGACACCGCAAGGAATGCCCAAACGTTTACCCACATGGCGTTCCATCTGTGTACCGAAGATGGCGGAGGGTTCTAATTTTGCGATCGCATCGGCTATTTCTCCATTATCTTCGCTGATAAGAATATTGTCACAAAATGGCTCAACTTCTTTCCTAAACCATGCCTCATCATACTTACAATAGGTACCTGCTAATACCACATCGATACCCATTTCCCGCACCAAAATTTTAGTCATGGCGGCAGCGTGGGTATTATCTCCAAAAACTACGGCTTTTTTCCCCGTCAAATTTTGACAATCGATGGAGCGAGAAAACCACACGGCTTCGGATACTTCGATGGTTTGATGTTCGATAAATTCTTCATAATCTACACGCCCCCCCTGTTGGTTAATAACCTTGGCGATGGCACGGATGCAACGGGCTGTTTCCACCACTCCCATGGGGGTTACATCCACATAGGGCATTTCGTATTCCCTTTGTAAAAGTTCGGCGGTAATAGAGCCTAATTCACGGTAAGGGATAAAGTTAAACCATGCACGGGGCAAGTTTTGTAAGTCTTCCACACTGGCTTTATCGGGGATAATCATATTGATTTCGATACCTAAATCTGCCATCAATTTTTTCAACTCTCGACAGTCATGGTGGTTATGGAAACCGAGGGTAGAAATACCGATGATGTTAACGGAGGGGTTAGGGGTTTTTTCCCGATTAACAGTGCCTTTTTTTTCTGCTTTGTTAAGGTAGAATTTGACGATTTGGGCTAAAGTGCGATCGGCTGCCTGTAACTCGTTATAACGGTAATGGTTAACATCAGCTAATATCACATCGCCTTTTGAGTTGAGTTGCGCCCTACTAACGAAGTTTTCTAAGTCTTCTTGCAGGATGCTTGAGGTACAAGTGGGGGTTAGAACAATTAAATCGGGGCTTTCTTCTTCGTCTTTTCGGACAATATTATCAATTACTTTTTCCTGAGAACCCCTAGCGAGTACGTTGCGATCGACTACACTGGTAGTAACAGGGGTAAAATTTCTTTCCCTTTCCAACATGGAGCGCATTACATTAAAATAATCGTCTCCGAGGGGTGCGTGCATAATAGCATGAACATTTTTAAAAGAACTGGCAATTCGTAGGGTGCCGATGTGTGCGGGGCCAGCATACATCCAGTAAGCTAGTTTCATAGAAAATTATCTCCGTGTGGGTGTCCATTCGCTTCTTTTTCTAGTGTGCTATCTATATCGGTTATGTGCGCTTTTCATTTACAAATATTCACGGGAAGAAAATCTGAGGGCAATATTTTGTAAGATATGATCATAATTGAGTTAAAGCAGTTGTTTTAAGATGGTAGATTGTTGTCGCCCAAATCCTCCTTGTATTAATTTTTGTCGTCTTGATGGTCGTTTAATTAAGGGAAAGGGCGTTATAGTTAATCCTGAGAGCGGTAATCGCTACGAGGTTTTGAGGGTATTGGCCGAGGGGGGTATGAGTACCACCTATTTGGTTTATAACTACACCATGGAAAAGTTATGTGTTTTAAAGGAGATTGATTCTGATTTATCTTCGGTGGCAAAGGCGAGGGAACTTTTTCAGAGGGAAGCAAGGGTTTTAAAGAGTTTGAGTCATGGGGGGATTCCTCTTTTTTATGATTTTTTTGCGTCAAAAAATTACTATTCCCTGATTATGGAGATGGTTTATGGGGAGAGTTTACAAAAGCGTAGCCCTGTTAATGAAGCTGAGGCGGTGGACTGGATGTTTCAGTTAGCCAAAATTCTTGATTATTTACATAATTTACCTCGCCCTGTTATTCATAGAGATATTAAGCCCAGTAATTTGATTTTACGTCATCATCCAGAGGAAGTAGTTTTAATTGATTTTGGGGCGGTAAAGGAGGTTACTCTAAAACCGGGTACGCGCATCGCCACGGCAGGTTATGGTTCTCCTGAGCAGAAAAAAGGTTTATCTTTTATACAGTCGGATTTTTATGGGGTGGGTACTACTTTAATTTATCTTTTAACTCGTCAGTCTCCCATTAAGTTTTTTAATCCTGTGTTAAATCGTTTTGTGGGTTTGGAGGAGGCTGGTATTTCTTCTCGGTTGGTGGAAATTATTAATGTTTTAACTCAATTTGATTATACTAAACGCCCTCAAAGTGCGATCGCCCTTATGGATTTATTCAAAAATAAAACTTAATAATCATTGACAATTACGGGCTTACCATTTTCAACTCGAAACCATTACACTAAAAACTTGTTTAGGTTAGCTTGTATAATAAAATCCAAAACCAACCTAAAGGAAATTAAGGAACAACTTTAACTGTACCAAACTGAGTAAAATGATGATCGAAAGCAAAGGCTTTTTCTATTTCCAATTTTTCCATTACCACTTTACTACTACAATCAGTAAAACTCCATTCCTTATCGGCAAAACGAGAGAAAACCTCCCATGTTAATTGTACATCTTCTTCTGTTAAATAATAAATTTGTGCTAATTTTCCTGAGAAAAAAGCCTCTCCCAAAACGATTGATCTTTTGAATTCCCCTCTTGCTCTTAACAGAGTCAAGGTTTCATCGATTACATAATCAGTAGTTAGTAAAGATTCTTGATTATTTTTTAACCATGTAATAGCTTCTTTATGTTGTTTATCCGATGGCACTACACTGGCAAACCATGCCCCTGTATCGACGAAAATCATGTTATTTAAGAGTATAAAATAGAATCGTGATCAACTCCCGAAAAATCATTAGTTTTTCCTTCTAAGGGCAGTTGAGCAATCTCCTGTAATATATGCACAGGATAATTTTTTTCTAATTCAGTATCTAGGGGAAGAATTATTACTTTTACTTTTGTCCCATCTTTAATATTGACATCTTCTGATAGTTTCAAGATTCCTTTTTCATAAATAGCTTGTACTGTCATATCTTGACCAATAACTTTTATTTTTCTTAATTATACGTGACTTTTCTCAGAACTTCTTAAAATACTTAGATAAGGTGCGATCGCACCTTATCTCAAAACTCTTATACTAAAAAATGATTACACTTTTAATCAAACTAACATTACATCATAGGTGCGCTCGAACCTTTAAATAGATCAACCAAATCAAGAAGAAGATTCATCAAGTTCTATGTCAACTTCTTTTATAATTGTTGTTTGTTTAAAAATCAGTTTTTTTACATTTTAAAAAAAAATTGAACTACTAGACCTTTTTTCTATCTGAACATTTGATTCTTCATTTGCTAGTTTTTCTTGAGTTTCTGATGTTATTTTGCGACAGTATAAACTAAATTAGTTACAAAAAAATCAACTAATAAAATTAAGCAACTTCCGCTACAAGCCTGATGGTGGGTATATCTGACTTAGTAGGTTGACGAAAATAACTAATAGGTAGAGTTACTACGGCTCTTGTATTTCCTAATAAATCAAAAAACTCCACACTATAACCCGTTTCCAAATCATTCACATTATGTACATCTACCACTGTGCCAATATCACCAGCAAATAAACAATCTTCCACAATATCTTTTAATAAAATTACATCGGAATATAAGGGAAAATTCATAATATGTAAAACCTCCTATTTTTATTCAGGAATCATGGTAATTAATCGAGGAATTTCTAAACCTTGATCAATTTGCCAAACACTTTTTAATAACAATTTTTTGTTAATCGGGGTAAGTATTTCCGATATTATTTCGTATCTTATGCCATAGGGTGTTTCTTTTATTATATAAACTTCCGCACTGAGATGAAACTTACGAATATCTAACTCTAATTGTTGCCAGTTATCAGGAGAATAACCATAGTTAAGCAACATTTTTGCTTTTGAACTTCCCCTTTTATGATTAATATTCAACAAATAGTCAGTTATTTTAGATTTCTCAATGATGGCTCGATGGAAATTAGGAATTTTGGTCATACCTTACCCCAGATAACTTCTACTTCATCTGTGCGATCGCACCTTTAGCCATATTGGCAATCGCCTGATCCGTTGCTTTAGGTAATTGGTAATAAGTACCCCCTGCGGTTTTTGCCAACTCCTTGCCGAAACCAGTGGAGACAAATTTTTTCTCCGTGTCGATTACCAACAACTTCATGCCCACACCTCGGATTTTGGCAGCAATTTCCAGTAACTCCGCCTTAATATCAGGCTTTTCCCCTTCAGGGATTTCATCCCCCAAAGAACGAGCGAGGGGAATATTACCCCGTCCATCGGTAATAGCAACAATTACCACCTGTCCAATATCCCCAGACATTTGGGCATTCATCCCCACATGAACCGCTTGGGTAAGGGCATGGGATAGGGGCGAACCACCGCCACAGGGGAGGGTTTCTAGGCGTAAACGAGCGAGGGTAATAGAACGGGTAGGGGGTAACAATACATCCGCCTGTTCTCCTCGGAAGGGAATCAGAGCCACCTGATCTCGATTTTCGTAGGCTTCGGTAAGAAGACGCATTACAGCACCCTTTGCCGACTGCATTCGATTGAGAGCCATAGAACCTGACGCATCCACCACAAAGACGATTAAAGCCCCTGCTTTGCGCACAAGACGTTTTGATCTCAAATCACTCCGTTCCACGATGACACGGCGATCTGGATAGCGTTCTCGGCGACTTTTTTGGTAGGGTGCAGAGGCTCTGAGGGTGGCATCTACGGCAATGCGGGTAACTTTACCCTTGGGTAACATGGGTTTGATATAGCGCCCCCTATCGTCGGAAAAGATCATATTACGAGCGCCCGATTTTCCTTGTCGTTGCATCTGTTGGGCAAAATAAAGCACACTGGGATCTAAGATTACCCCTTCTACATCAAAGACAAATTCTTCGGGTATTTGGGGTGCTTCCTGTTCGTCCTGATTATCCTCATTTTGTTTATCTTCTTCTTGCTCATCCTGATTATCTTGTTCTTCCTCTCCTTCATCCCCTTGATCTTGAGATTGGGGCGGTGGTGGTGGTGGGGGGGGTTGCATCTGATCTTCGGGGGGTTGCTGTTGTATCATGGTAGAGCGGGGTACGATGACCAACTCTACGGCTTTACGCAAATCATCAGCACTGACATTATTCCTCCCCTCAAGGGCGGCGGCAGCCATGGCTACCCTCACGGCAAAAATTTCCGCTCGATGTCCTTCCACTACTCCTCGGATGGCTTCTTGGACGAGATATTGAACTTGTTCGGTACTAATGCTTACTTCCTTAATCCATTCCCTAGCTAAGATGATTTCCGTGCGTAGGGCATCCATATCTTCGTCATACTGCTGGAGAAATTTGACGGGGGAGGAGGCATAATCGATCACTTGATCTACCGCTTGGACTCTTTCATCGAGGGCTAACACCCCATCAGCACTAAGGGCGATCGCAATGCGGTCTAGTAAATGTTCCCGTAATGCTCCTTCTTCGGGGTTGTAGGTAGCAATCAAGAGGGGCCGACAAGGGTGAGAAAAACTAATTCCCTCCCTTTCAATCTGGTTTCTACCATCGGTTAACACCGTCAAAAGTTGGTTGGCAATTTGTTCATCAAGGAGGTTCAATTCATCGATATATAAAACCCCTCGATGGGCTTTGGCTAATAATCCCGGTTGGAATATTGGTTCACCCTGTTTAACTGATTCTTCCACATCCACCGAACCCAAAAGCCTATCTTCCGTGGCATTGAGGGGAATTTGCACAAAAGGTGCAGCGATAACTTCTGTGGGAATTTCTTCCCTAGGGGTATCACCATATTTTTCAAGGGTTTCGTTATCCCATTCATCTCGGTTATCGGGATTACAGTTAAAGCGACTGCCTTTGATAACTTCGATGGGGGGTAAAAGGGAGTGAACACCTCTTGCCATGACCGATTTGGCTGTACCTCGTTTACCTGCGATCGCCACTCCCCCCAAAGTAGGGTCAACCGCTGCTAAAAGTAGGGCTGTTTTAATAGCTTGTTGTCCGATAACTGCCGTTAAAGGAAAATTTATATCTTTAGTAGTTAATGTTGGCATTAATATAAGTAATGACTATAATTGCAATGTTACTCAAACCTATATTTTACCGTACATTGGTGATTGACTTGCTTTGTTGCTGATTGAGTATCCAAAATTTTCAAGGATTTTTTTGCCAAAATTCATTGGCTGAAGAATGACCCAGTATATATTCTATTACTCTAATTTTGTGGGTTAATTCAGAAAGAATGAAGTTAACTTTTTATTCTCAAGTAAAATCAATTTAATAACATTTTTTAGGCTTTATTTTGCTTCTCCAATAATTGCAGTTAATTATTCTTTTTTAAAATTTTTTGTTCAATTAAGCTAATAATTTCTATGGTACTTCTCAATTTACTTGGTTTGACTATAGACTCATCACTAATATGAACATGATGCGGGAAATTAGCTAAATCAGGAAAATGTTTAACATTGTCCCATCTTTTTATCAGCTTTTCTTTATTCACATTCATCCACTGATAGCGATAATCTACTGATATACACTGTTTATTCTCTATTTAAAAAAACTCTGCGACTTCCAGAAAATCTCCGTTCTTCAGTGTAATCTTAGCTCTAAAATAACCTTGATCTTGGATAGCTTTTTCTTTAACTATTTCTACTGTCTCAATTATTTTACTTGTATTTAATATTTCCTTGATTTTATTAATATAATTTTGACTAATCATTTTTATAACTGAGATTGAAGTAGATTTAATCTCTCGTGCAATGAATGCCACATTTGATAGTATGCTTTCCATTCGACAAAATCTATATCATCACCTAAAATTCCTTTTTCAAATTGTTCATAAAATTGCTCCGATGACATTTTATATTGTTGTTCAAATGCTTTCAAATCAATCTTTATATCTTTAATTTGTTGCTCAATATTGTCAATTTCTGCTAAAAAAATGTTTCTCAGTGCAGAAATAAAGGTATCACTATAGGAACCTTCTTGAGAGATATTAGTTAGGATTTGAAGTTGATTAAGTATCTTTTCTTGAGTAGCCATTTTTCTGTTACCTTTTTGAATTGTAAGTTAATTAAATTACTATCTAGTTATCCGTATTTTAACTGCATTAATAATAATTTTATAGAACCCATTTGGTATCTCAGGAAGCAGTGAGTCTTTTTAAAAGTAATCGAATAAAACATAAGTTAACTTTTTGGGTGGAGTTGAATAAGGTTCTTTCAAAGTTTTTGACCAAATTTTTACATCTTTCCATCCAAG
>NZ_JBSZCP010000015.1:0-25028 GCF_054166785.1 Cyanobacterium sp. | reverse complement strand
TTTTGTGCTTATACCTTCATTCAATGGCATCGTCTCACGGGAGGATTGAGGAGACAATGGGGAAATAAGCCCTTAAATACCTTTGCTGAAGCACTCGAGGCATTTCGCACTGCTGTATCTTTTCGTTTTGTCCACTGGCTTGCCCATAATACTGAGGTATTTTCTGCTTATAAAGCTAGTTTAGGCTTTGTTTGGGCTTGAGTTTTGTTTAAGTACCGATAGTACCAAGTCTGATTTATAGAGGATACTTTGATTAATTGTTTTTGGCAATGGGTAATGGTTTTGGGCAATGGACTTAAGCCCATTGTTCGTACTTTCGTGTGATGTTGATAAAAATAGCTCAGAATTGCAGTTTCTGCCTAATGATTGGATAATGTTATATTATTAGCCTGTTTTTGCGCATAAATTTTAGTTAGACGAATTAACCCGATGACTTACAGCACTAAAGAATTAATTGATTTTTTAGAAATGGAATTGAAGGCCACATGGAGTGGTAAAAGATTAATTTTTAATACTTCAGAAAAGCTAGATAATCCCGTGGTTTCAAAGGCACTGGATATGGATAAAACGGGAAGGGTATTTATTTTTAGGGATTTTCGTCGTCAAATCCATGAGTATCAAGAAAAAAATAATGTTTCTGGTTTGATTAAGAGAAAAATTACTTTTAAGGGAAAAAGTTTTAGTTTTCCAGAGGTATATAATCAATTAATTGCCATCGAAGGAGATAAGGATTTTTTGGTGGAGGCGAAGTCTTCGGTATTAGATTTTTGGCAAGAGGTGACGGAGGGAATGAAGTATTATTTATCGGAGGATAGGGAAAATAGTTTAACTTCTGAGCAATTGGAGGAGTTGTATCAAGAGGCTGAGTGGGCAGAGTTGGATACGGGAAAAAATGAAGTTTATTTGGGTTTATGTTGGGGAAATCCTAATGAATATGTAAATCAGTGGGCGCAACCTGAATCGGGATGTCGCCGTATAATTGCTAGTTATGATAAACCAAGTTCTATTAGTATTTAAAAATAATGAATTTTAATTGGGAAAAGGTCAAAGAGTATCAGGATATTTTATATTTTAAACATGGGGGCATTGCAAAAATAGTTATTAATCGACCCCATAAACGTAATGCTTTTCGTCCGCAAACGGTATTTGAATTATATGATGCTTTTTGTGATGCGAGGGAAGATCAAAAGGTTGGGGTAATATTGTTAACGGGCGCTGGGCCCCATACCGATGGGAAGTATGCTTTTTGCTCTGGGGGCGATCAAAGTGTGCGGGGCAAGGCTGGATATGTGGGTAATGATGGGGTACCTCGTCTTAATGTGCTGGATTTGCAACGGTTGATTCGCACTATTCCCAAGGTGGTAATTGCCTTGGTGGCTGGATATGCCATTGGCGGTGGTCATGTTTTACATCTTATTTGTGATTTGTCCATTGCGGCGGATAATGCTATTTTTGGGCAAACTGGGCCGAAGGTGGGTAGTTTTGATGGGGGTTTTGGGGCGAGTTATTTGGCTAGGGTAGTGGGGCAGAAAAAAGCCCGTGAAATCTGGTTTTTGTGCCGTCAATATAACGCCCAAGAGGCATTGGATATGGGTTTGGTTAATAAGGTGGTCCCCGTTGAGCAGTTGGAGGCGGAGGGCATTGATTGGGGGAAGGAAATTTTGGCGAAAAGCCCCATCGCCATTAGATGTCTCAAGTCGGCGTTTAATGCTGATTGTGATGGACAGGCAGGGTTACAGGAGTTGGCGGGAAATGCGACTTTACTTTACTATCTGACGGAGGAGGGCGCTGAGGGTAAACAGGCATTTTTGGAAAAACGTCCACCAAATTTTAACGAGTACCCATGGTTGCCGTAATTTTGGGGAGATGCTCCTTAGTCCTTAAATAAGTCTCCAATGGTGGGCAATACCCACCCTGCACAATGTTAATCCCATGTAACTAGGCGACGCTCTTTGAGGATGTGGGCATATACGGCTTCGGTTTGTTTTGCCAAGTCTTGCCACCTAAATCTATCTTGTAAGTCTTGGTAAGCATTTTTAACTAATGTATGGGCATAGTCTGGGTTTTGTAATACTTGTAAAATTCCCCATGCTAGGGAGTTATAGTCATTGGCGTAGGTGATGATGCCTGTTTTATCATGTTGGACTACTTCGG
Organism: Cyanobacterium sp.; assembly: GCF_054166785.1. Lineage (NCBI taxonomy): Bacteria > Bacillati > Cyanobacteriota > Cyanophyceae > Chroococcales > Geminocystaceae > Cyanobacterium > Cyanobacterium sp. The sequence goes on along the minus strand of NZ_JBSZCP010000015.1, from coordinate 22,874 downwards.
GAAGTCCCCCTGCATTGGATACGACGACGGGAACTTTAGAGGCGAAACTTTCTAGGGCAACGATGCCGAAGGGTTCGTATAAGCTGGGGAAAACGGCACAGTCGGCGATGGTTTGAAATTTGTTGAGGTCTTCTTCTGACATAAATCCTGTAAAGTAACATCTATCCCATATACCGAGGTTTCTGGCTTGGGTTTTCATTCTGCTGGTGTCTCCTCCACCGATGATAATAAATTTGGCTTTGGTGTTGGTGGCGTTGAGGATTTGGGGGGCGGCGTTGAGTAATACTTGAACTCCTTTTTCGTAGGTCATTCTACCAACGTAGTAGATTATTTTTTCGTCGTCGGCGGCGTATTTACGGCGAAATTGTTGTTTATCGAAGTAGGGGGGATGCTGCTTTTTTTCGGCTCGAATGCCGTTATAGACTACGTCAATTTTATCCCAAGGGCAATTGAAGGTTATGTGGGTTTCTTGGCGCATGTAGTTACTACAGACAATTACTCGCCATGCGTTATATACGAGGTGGCTTTCTTGGTTAAAGACGTGGGCTTGGGTTTGATTATGGATGCCGTTGTGCCTACCGTATTCCGTGGCGTGGATGGTGGCTACTAATGGTATTTTATATTGATGTTTAAGGGCGATCGCACTGTGGGCTACTAACCAATCATGGGCATGGATAAGATCAAAAGTACCAGTATTATCAATCAATTTTTCTGCCTGATATTGCATACTATGATTCATGTTATTCACCCATTCAAAAAAGTTATCATGGGGGGCTACAGGCACACGATAAATTTTAAGTCCTTCTACTTGCTCATATCTTGGGGCGCTACCAAATTCTACGGTAATTAAATGTATATCATGATCTAACTTAACGATTTCAGGATATAATTCTGCTACGTGACGAGCGATGCCCCCTACTATTCTCGGCGGAAATTCCCATGCTAGTACCAGTATTTTCACGCTATCCCTTCCTTGTTAGTTGATGATGTGCTAAAGAGTGACGGTAATTAAATTACCCCCATTCCTTCGATAATGTTTCTCTCTGGTGCAAAATATGTGCTTACTCATTATTCATTATTGTTGAATAATAATCAATTTTAATTTCAAAAAAAACTAATGCTCCATTGTTGGTTATCCCTTCTCAAACAATATCGCCTCATCGCTGTTATTAGGGCATCGAGTTTGGAGGTAGGGGAAAAAATGGCTTATACGGCTTACGATGCTGGAATTAGGTTAATCGAAATCACATGGAATAGTCATCAAGCAGCAAAATTAGTGTCTCATCTACGGCAAAAACTGCCCGATGGTTATGTGGGGGTAGGTACTATTTTAACCTTGTCTGAGCTAAAGGATGCCATAGAAGCCCAAGCCCAATTTGCCTTCAGTCCTCACTTTGACCAAGATTTACTAACCCTTGCCCATGCTCATCATCTGCCCTTCAACCCCGGCACCCTTTCCCCCACCGAGATTATCCATGCTTTTAACGCAGGGGCTAGGGCGGTTAAGGTTTTTCCCGTCAAGGCATTGGGAGGGGTGGACTACATTAAAAGTTTACAAGCCCCCATGGCAGGGTTTCCTTTGATTCCTACGGGGGGGGTAAAAATGGCTGAAAGTATGGATTTCCTTGAAGCAGGGGCGATCGCCCTTGGACTATCGGGAGATTTATTTCCCACGGATTTAGTGAAAGATGGGCAATGGGAGATAATAGGCGATCGCATTTACCAACTAATCCAAAGGATTAACCACCCCCCACAATGGTAACCACCTCGAGGCGATCGCCATCTTGTACCATGGTAGAATCCCAATATTGACGATGGAGAATTTCGCCATTATATTCTAGGGCAATGAGACGGGGGTTAAATTTTAATATCTCCAAAAGTTGTAATAAAAGCAAATTAGTTTCAAACTGGTGAGCCTCACCATTTACCGTAATATTAATTTTTCCTTGGTTCATACTTTTCCATTAACAATAATTTTTCCACTACTCATTACCCATTACTCATTACCCATTACCCATTACTCATTACTCATTACTCATTACTCATTACCCATTACCCATTACCCATTACCCATTACCCATTACTCATTACTCATTACCCATTACCCATTACTTAACCCCTAATACGGTGTCCGATGTCACGACGGAAATAAATACCCTCAAAAGATATTTTATCCATGGCATGGTAAGCAGAGGCGATCGCCCCTTCAAAATCATTAGCCATGGCAGTAACACCCAAAACCCTACCCCCATCGGTAATAAGGGTATTATTATTCAACTTTGTACCCGCATGGAATACCGTTGCCCCCGTTTTTTGTGCCTCCACAATGCCAGAAATTTCCTTCCCTTTTTCATAACTACCGGGATAACCAGCCGATGCCCCCACCACACACACCGCACTACCATCATGCCATTCCAAAGGAGGTAAAGAAGCCAAATTTTGATCAGCACAGGCCAAAAGCACATCAAACAAAGGAGTTTTGAGCATTGGTAAAACCGCCTGAGTTTCAGGATCTCCAAAACGACAGTTAAATTCAAGGGTTTTCGGTTCACCCTCTGGGGTAATCATCAATCCCGCATACAACACTCCCCGATAGTCGATGCCCTTTTCCTGTAATGCCTTGAGGGTAGGTTCTAAAACTTCCTTATAAATGCGATCGCCCAATTCCGCCGTCACCAAAGGAGTCGGTGCATAAGCCCCCATACCTCCAGTGTTTGCCCCCGTATCACCTTCCCCCACCTGTTTATGATCCTGAGCCGCTATCAAAGGACGAATAGTAAGCCCATCAGTGAGAGCCAAAACAGACACCTCCTGCCCCGTTAAAAACTCCTCTACCACCACCGTAGAAAACTTTTGGGCAAAAAGTTCCTCAATAGCCCCCAACGCCTCATCTAGGGTCATGGCTACCACCACCCCTTTTCCTGCTGCCAAACCATCGGCTTTCACCACTATGGGCGCCCCCTGTTGTTTGATATACTCCTTTGCATTCTGCGCATCGGTAAAAGTAGCGGACTTTGCCGTAGGTACATTAGCCCTAACCATCAAATCCTTAGCCCAAGACTTACTCGCCTCGATGGTTGCCCCCGCCTTGTCCGGACCAAAAACCTTAATATTATGCTCTCTCAAATAGTCGGTAATACCCAAAGAAAGGGGTAATTCTGGGCCTACCACCACTAAATCGATGGCTTCTTTTTTTACCAAGTCCACCATAGACGCAAAATCATCCACCCCTATGGCGACATTTTGACAGTTTTCCAGAGTGGCAGTACCTCCATTACCGGGAGAGCAAAAAACCTTATCTACCTCGGGAGATTGTAACAGTTTCCATGCCAAAGCGTGTTCTCTTCCACCGTTACCGACTACTAATACTTTCACGTTTTTTTTCCTTGCACTCATTCATCTACATACAAGGGTCAATTTTAGCTTAAATTACTCCTCTATCTCTCAGATAACGGGAAAATTCATAACTGGCAGATTGCATACGTCCATATCTTTGGTTGGTAAAATCTCTCATCACATCATAGGTAGGATAAGCAAGGGCAACTAAGAGGGCTAATGAGCCGATAACTTTGGTATATTTATTCCACATAGCTATATTTCCTCAAGATTAGGTAATTTTTTTTAGGGTTATTAGCAACAAAATATTTTGCTTAAAAGAAGTCTATAAATTTTAAAGATATTAATTTTTTTGAACTATTGAGATAGTAAAATAAGGACGATTATTTTTGAAAAAAGTTTCCTAGATTTTCTCTAATGTCCAATGTCTCGGGGATGATTGATAGATATTAACTTGTTGCCATTGTAGCTCATGGATAATGGTTTTGATTTCTTCCATGGTCAGGGCTGCGTGGAGGGAGTCTTCAAACAGTTGTTTTTGTCTGGGGCTATAGTCTAGGTTAGCTTGGGCTACGATATGAGCTACTTCTTGGGAGGATTTTGGGCGTAACAAGTCTCGGATAATTACTTTACCCTCTGGCTTAATGACTCGATCAATTTCTTGGAATAAATCGAGGGGGTTTGGAATGTGGTGGACTAAACTGTTGGACATAACCACATCAAAGCTATGGTCAGGATAAGGGAGTTTTTTACTATCTGCTAATTCTAGTTTTATTTGTTGATTTTTATTAGCTAAATTAATATTTTTTTGAGCTATTTTTAACATGGAAGGGGCTAGGTCGATCGCCCTTATTTGACAGTCGGGGCGCATTTGTGAAAATATAATGGGTATCTTTGCCGTCCCCGTGCCTAAATCGAGGATTAAACTATTTTCGGGTGTTATTTTACAGACTACAAGGGCAAAATTTTGGTTAACCTCCGTAAAATCCATGGAGTCATACTCAAGGGCTTCCTCTTCACTGTCCATTACTTCTGGTTCTAAAGTGCGATCGATCATCTGCTAAGACTGTTAATATGGGATTGGATATATTGTACTTTTTACTGTTTCCAAAAGACTCCTTTTACTCATAAAAATCTTCCATCAGTCCATTTCTTCGCCATGGTTGAAACAAATTTGTATTATATGCCGTCTAAACACCTAGGTTTACTTTTATAAGCCGAAATCATACCATAAATTTCTTTTCCCACAAAGTCATGAAACGTCGCTTATTTCACACATTATTATCTATCACCGTTGCCCTCACCGTTATTTTTAATAACGTTACCGTTAGTTATGCCCTTCCTTGGGGAGAGCTATTTTTAAGGGGTATTCAAGTCATCCAAATTAGTAATATTTCCGATAGGCAAGAAGTGGAATATGGACGACAAATGCGCCAACAATTAGTTAATGGCGGTAGGGTAAAAGTATATCGAAATCGTAACGTTAATAATTATATTAATAACATTGGACAACAATTAGTGAAAGTGAGCGATCGCCCCAACTTGCCCTATACTTTTACTGTGGTAGATAATGATCAAATTAATGCCTTTGCCACCATGGGGGGCTTTGTGTATATCAATACAGGATTAATCCGCACCGCCTCCAACGAAGCAGAATTAGCCAGTGTTATTGGCCATGAAATCGGCCATGTGGTAGCCAAACACTCCCAAAAACAAATTCGTCAACAAGCCGTTACCCAAGGATTATTAAGCGCCGCAGGATTAGGCAATGCCCAAATTGTACAGCTAGGAGTAGCTGCCGCCATCAGTTTACCCAATAGCCGTCAAGATGAATTAGAAGCCGACACCCTTGGTTTAAAAATGATTACTGAAACTGGTTACGCCCCAAGGGCAATGCCAGATTTTATGCAAAAACTTGATAGGGGCGGAAGGGCAAGTATTCTCAGCACTCACCCCGGGGCAGCGGAAAGGGTAATCGCCCTTAACAGACAAATCCCCCCCGAGACTGCTAACCAAGGTTTTGGCTTAGACACCAATGAATATCGTAATAATATTCGTCCTCTGACTCTACGTTAATTGCCATAGGTTCATAAGGGGTAATCATTTTAATAATAGGTGACAATATCATTTAGCCATGGGACAAATCAACCTTCTTGATACTCGTACAAGTAGTTTTGGAGATTTACTGGGGAATGGTAAAATTTATCGAGTACCTTTATTTCAAAGAAACTACTCTTGGCAAAAGGAAAATTGGGAAGATTTATGGGAGGATATATTAGCACTTTATCATAATCCTGAAGCTAGTCACTATATGGGGGCGATCGTCCTTCAAAACATAGCTACTTCCGATAAAGAATTTCAAATTATTGATGGTCAGCAAAGATTAGCTACCCTAAGTATTATTGTTATCTGTGTTATTGAGGAAATCAACAATTTAATTCAAGCTCAGAAAGATAAGGAAGCCAATCAAGAAAGACAAGAAATTTTAAGGCGTACTTATTTAGGAGATAAAGATCCTCGATCACTCCGTTACTCAAGTAAAATACTATTAAATGAAGGTAATAATGACTTTTATCAAAGTAATTTAATTAACTTAAGAAAACCACGTAATTTAAGAACCCTTTCAAAATCAAATCAATTACTCTGGGGTGCTTTCGACTATTTTAGTAATGAGTTAGGAAAATTAACGGCGGTAACAGCCACGGGGGAAAACCTCACAGAATTCCTAACAGATATTATTGCTAAAAAGTTATTATTTATTCAAATCAACGTAGAAGATGAATTAAATGCTTATACAGTTTTTGAAACTCTCAATGCTAGAGGTATTGATTTAAGTGCCACGGATTTATTAAAAAACTACCTATTTTCTCTATTCCAAGGGCCCGATGATTTACAAGAAGCCCAAAGACAATGGCGAAGAATCATTAATACAGTACCCATGGCAAAATTTCCCGAATTTCTGCGCTACTATCTGAGTACCAGAAAAATTCGAGTAAGACGGGAGAGACTATTTAAAGTTGTCCGTGAATGGGTTACAAATCCTCAACAAGCCTTTACTTTGCTCGATGAGTTGGAAAACTACGGCGGTTTGTTTATAGCATTGAGCAATCCCTATGATGATTTTTGGATTGATACCCCTGAAAATTGTGCTTATATCCGTGAATTAAATTTATTTAGGGTAAAACAAGCCTATCCTGTTTTTTTTGCTGCCTACCATTGCTTTTCTCCAGAAAATTTCACCCGTTTACTAAAATTAATTTGTGTGGTTTCTTTTCGTTATAACGTAGTTAGCGGTTTGAATCCTAATGAGTTAGAAAAAATTTATAATCAAGTTGCCGTAGCTATTAACAAAAAAGAAATTAATAACCCTCGACAAGTATTTGATAAGGTGCGCTCGATTTATGTCTCGGATGATAAATTTAGTCAAGATTTTTCTATTATGACTATATCCACTAAGGGGCAGGGAAAAAAGTTAGTTAAGTATATTTTTTGTAAGTTGGAAAATGATATTTCAGGATTAAATATTGATGAGGATAGTTTTTCCATTGAACATATTTTACCTGAGTCTCCTTCCCTCGAATGGAGGGAGTTTTTTACGGATAATCAAATGGAAGAAATGGTTTATCGTTTAGGAAATATGACTCTATTAGAACCTCATTTTAACCGTGAAATTGGTAATAAAAGTTATTCTTTTAAAAAGGACTTTTATCAAAAAAGTAGTTACAGTTTAACCCAAAAGATTTTAGCTGAAGAATGGAATCCCGAGAGTTTAAATAGACGACAACAACATCTAGCAAAAAGAGCAATTTCTATATGGCGATCGCCCTTTATTACTTCATAACGATTAATTATCCATGGGATTATCTTTCTTTTCCGCTGCCTTAAAATCAGTCTTATTTTTAGTAGTACCATAGGATAAGGGTATAACTTGCCCTTGGTTTTTAGGTTTTTTCATCCTCTCTTGCCGACGATGGGAGGTTTTTTCCTCGCTGGTGTTTTCCGCTACCACTTCGTATAACTTCGCTAACTTTTCTTGCTGATTAGCCTTGCGCAAAATACGCCCCAATCGTTGGATATATTCCCTAGTTGACCCTGTACCTGATAATATTATGGCAATCTTGGCATCGGGTACGTCAACCCCTTCATTTAACACATGGGATGCCACTATAATTTTATAATCTCCTTCCCTATATTTGGTCAAAATTTTATGACGCTCTTTTACGGGGGTTTGATGGGTAATGGCAGGGATTAAAAACTGTTGCGAAATACGATATACCGTGGCGTTATCGTTGGTAAACACTAACATTTTATCGGGATAATGTTCACTAATTAACTCCGTTAATACCTTCAGTTTACCATCAGTACCTGAAGCAATGTCCTTGGCTTGACGATGGGCTATCATTGCCCTTCTTCCTTCGGCGGATTTGGCACTAGCCATGACAAATTGTTGCCACCCTTCAAGGCTGGAGAGATAAATATTAGCTTGTTTTAAAAAGTCGTTGCGGGTTTGGACGGCTTGTTGATATTGCTTTCTTTCCTCGGCACTGAGGGTTACTTTGATGGGGATGATTTCATATTCACTGAGGGCAATTTTTGATAACTCTTCGGGGGTTTTACGGTAAATTACTTTACCGATGAGGGTATCAAGTTTATTATGGCTTCCGTCTCCTCTTTCGGGGGTAGCGGTTAAACCAAGGCGATAGGGGGCGATGGATTCTTCGGCGATGACTTTAAAAAAGTCGGTGGGTAGATGGTGGCATTCGTCAAAAATTTGCAGGGCGTATTGGTTGCCTAGATGTTTGGCATGGATGGCGGCGCTGTGATAGGTGGCGATTAAAATAGGGCTACTGTCGTGGCTTCCTCCCCCCAATAAGCCTACTTCTATATCGGGAAATGCGTTTTCTATTTGGGCATACCACTGGTGCATCAAGTCGAGGGTGGGTACTACTATTAGGGTGGTGCGAGGGGTACAGGCGATCGCCATTTGAGCCAGATAGGTTTTTCCTGCGGCGGTGGGCAAGACGACAACCCCTTTTCTTTGGGCTTTTTTCCATGCTTCAAGGGCTTCTTGTTGGTGGGGATAGGGGGTAAGGGGAAGATTGGCTTCTACATCAAGGGTGCTAAATTCCTTGGCATCGTCAATGAAGTTGATTTGGTTTTCTTCTAGGGTTTCTATTAATGAGCGATATTGATGGGCTGGGATACGAAATTTTTCTACCCTGTCATCCCATGTGGCAAAATCTATCCATGCTTTTCCTTTTGGGGGCGGATGTAATATTAATGTACCTCTATCGTATGTTAGTAAGGGCGATCGCCTCATATCTGGTATGTTTAATATATTTTGTCTAATACAACTATTATAAATTCATAGTTTTTTCGTACAACTCAACGGTTTTTTTAACCATCACCTCACTATCAAAAAACTCCTGATAACGTAAATAACTATTTTTACTAAACTTTTCCCGTAATGAAGGACTTTCAATCAACTTGATTAAACTATCGGCAATCTGTCGAGGATTTTTAGGCTCAACAATAAAACCATTTACATTATCATACACCTGCTCAGGAATACCTCCCACATTAGTACCAATAACCGGTTTTGCCAATGACATGGCTTCTACACAAGCTAAACTAGCCGCTTCTTGCAAAGATGGTAATACGAATATATCGTATAAAGACATTAAATTGGGTAAATCTTCAATGTAACCCGCAAAAATTATGAGATGCCCTATCTTTAATTCTTCAGCCTCTTTTTTTAGGGATTTTTCTAATTTTCCTGTCCCTGCAATTACCAATTTTAAGTTGTAATTTACTTGCTTATTTTCCAATGATAAATACCCATGCACTAGGGCAAATCCTTGTAATAAATAAGTTAATCCTTTTACCTCATTAAGACGGGCAGCGGTGCCAATAATAATGTCTTGCTTTTTGTTTAAGTTAAATTTATGTAGATAGTTTAAAGACTGTTCACTACTTAATGGAGTTTTTTTTACGCCATTGTAAACTAAATTTAGTTTGTTATTATTTAATCCCAACTCTTTTAAAATATTAAACTCTGCTTGACATACACTAATAACATTATCCGCCAATAAATTACTAAAAAAACAACTTAATTTATAACTAACTTTAGCATTATAGCCGTGATACCCATGGACTGTAAAAATAATAGGAATTTTTCTAAGATTTAAACGAACAGGAATCATTAATTCATGGGCTGCATGAATGTGTACTAGGTCAATTTTAGTTATTTTATTTATTTCTCTGATAGCTGTAGATAATTCAAAAAAACCTTTTAAAAAATTATTATCCCAACTGGTAAATTTTTTATGATTAATAGTTAATTGACTAAAAAGAGATACCCCTTCTCCCTCTGGTGCTAATACAGAAATATTGTATTGATCTGTTAATTTTTCTATCAAGCTAAAAGCCTGTTTTTCCGTACCAGCTAAGTTAAGGTAAGGGAGGATGAATAGTATATGTTTCAAGTTATGTTTATTCAAGCAATTGTTGATATTTTTTAATTTAAAATTAGTTATATTCGCTATAATAAAATAAATTAATTAGTTATTATTAACTAACATTTTTTTGATTTTTTTTAGTTTTATATTTTTTTCTTTGTTTAACTAAAATTAGTTTATGTTACTAATAAAAAGTATGAATTTTATTAAATAGCGTTATTTTAGAAATTGTTTACTTGTTATAATAGCTACAGATTAATCTTTTATCATACACTATGACAAGTTTACAAGATTTACAAAAAGCTCAGGGTGCAATTTTTTCTTCATCAGATAATACCCCCTCTAGTTTTAATAATGATTCCATGGTAGTTAATCAAGTATTTCAAGGAGTGGCACTGTGCGATCACCTAGTGGCGCTTTGCGATCGCACTTGTTGTGGTTTAATAAAAGTATCAGGGGAAGATAGACTTTCATTCATTCATAATCAGACCACAAATAAAATTCAATCCCTCAAAAGTGGAGAAGGAGCTATAAGTGTTTATGTCAATTCTACAGGTAGAACCATCGATTTAGTAACCGTTATAGTGAAAGAAAAAGAACTATTAATATTAACATCTCCCCAACAAAATCAACCACTAATGGAGTGGATGGATAGATATATATTCCCTTTTGATAAAGTTGAATTAACAGACTTAACAGGAAAATATGCAATTTTTACCCTCATAGGAGACAAAAGCCCCGCAATTTTAGAAGAATGGGCAACAGAATCTCAACTCAACGCCCCAGAATTTAGCCATTATTCCATTAATATCCATGGGGTTGAAGTAACCCTTGTTATCGGTAGTGGTTTTAAAATTAAGGGCTATACCCTCATCATTCCCGAAGAAAAAGCATCGATTATCTGGGAAAAACTAACCAGTAAAAATGTTACCCCCATAGGCAACGAAGGTTATGAGAAATTAAGAGTTTTACAAGGAAAACCTAAACCTAACCATGAATTAACTGCCGATTATAATCCCCTAGAAGTTGGGTTATGGGATACTATTTCTTTTGATAAAGGTTGCTATATCGGGCAAGAAACCATCGCTAGGTTAAATACCTACAAGGGAGTAAAACAAAGATTATGGGGTATTAAATTCGCTACACCTGTAAATTTGAGCGAAAGTAAGTTAATAACCCTCAATGGAGAGAAGGTTGGTAGTATTACCAGCTACTGCGATGCCCCAGAAGGAGTATTTGCCCTAGGTTATATCCGCACTAAAGCGGGGGGGTTGGGGTTAAAAGTGATGGTAAACGGAATAGAGGGGGAAGTGGTTTCATTACCTTTTGTACATCATCCCGAGGGATAATGGATAATTGAAAATGAATAATTGATAATAAAACTTTTATCTCCCCGTCACTATGAAGGCTTAATGCCTGACGTTTAATGTCCAGCGCACCTTAAATGGTTACCTACGTTGGTTAAATCTATTTCTTGTTTCTACGGGGATAGGTACTAAGGCATAATCGGTGTCTTGATGTTGCCATGATTGCACCAATCTTTTTAAACCTTCTCCGTTGGTTAAAGAAATTGTTAAAAGTGCAATCGCTGTTAATAATAAAGTTAAAAATACCATTTTTTTTCAAGCTCCTTTGCTTGACTACATCTTTATATTAACTTATGTAAACCCAAATAACAATTCCTTGACAAAAACACATTCTTATGCAGTAGCTATTAACGTTCTCCAATGTTGCTACTAATATTCGTACACTAACATCGCAATCCCATACCAATGGTGAGAATTTTTAATCGAGTCCCCCCCCTGAAGGAGGAGAGTACGTTGTCCTGTTTTTATTATCAATTATCAATTATCAATTATCAATTATTAATTACTTAATATCTTCCCTCAATCCGAATCCACTCATAACCATTAATAATACCCTGAAAATAATCTGCCATGGTTTCAATGGGATAAGGCGTAACCCCATTCACCCCAAACCAACGGGAGTAAAGGGCTTGAGATTCAGGCACCCCCACCACAACCCCCTGCATATATTGCACTAAGCTAAAATTAACAATATTACGCCACTCAGATTGATTTTGAGGTAAAGTACAGGCATAGGATTCAATCATGTAGGGAAATTCTGGCACAATTTCATAATCGTCAGAATCGGACACCCTAGCCTTGAGGGCTTGTAACAAAATACCATCCCCAGCAAACCCTACCACCTCATCATTCTGTACCATTTTCCATCCCTCCTCCTCACTCTCCACAAAAATAAACTCTGCATCGGGGGCAAAATTACGGATAGCGGTTTCGTTGGTGGTATCAGGAATTACAGCAATTTTAGCTCCTGCGAGGGATTCAGCATTAGCCCACCGACTACCCCGATTAACAATCATTTGAGTACCACTAGCAAAATAACTGGTAGAAAAATCTACATAATTATTCCTTTCCCAAGTGATGGTAGTTGAACCACATTCGATGTCAATAACTCCCTCGGTTATTTGTTCAAATCTATTGTCAGGGGTAATTTCAATCAATTCTAACTCTATGGGTTTACCCAATCTAATCTGAGTTTCTTCCTTAATTAACTCTAATAATTCGATGGCGTATCCCGTGGGTTTTCCATCATCCCCAACAAAAGCAAAGGGTACGGTATCAGGACGATAACCAGCCCTAATTACTCCTGTTTCCCTAATTTGGTTGATAATATTTCCCGCCCATACTTGGGGGGTTAGAGCAGAAAAAATAGATAAAGATAAACCGAAAGATAAAATTTTTTTTAGCATTTTTAGGACTGATTTAATATTAAAAAAAGCTACTGTTTAATCAGCATACATCAAGAAGATACTGATCAAACAATAGCTAAATAAAAGATAATTAACAATTAAATGTTATGAAGAAAATATCTCCAAATTTCTATCTATTAAAACGAGACTGCCGAGAGGGGCGAGGAGACTGATTTAATTGGGCTTGAGGTGCAGAAAACCGATTTCTATTTCTGATGGATTGATTCTCTTCAGAAGGGGCGACAATATCTCTGATTTGTCCTTCCGTGGGGGTTTGATTCATTTCTGGCTGGGGTTCGGTCATATTTTGCTCTTCTTGCATCTCCATGGTTTCTTCGGGGGCAGTATAGCTAAAGTAAACATGCCCTAAAGCATTACCTTGATAGCTTCTTCTGGAAAATCTCCACCCGGGGTTGAGGTTGACGCGCATGGCTTGATCGTTATATTCTCCTACCGTACCCACCTCAATACGTCTATTTTCACGCATATTAAAACCAATTAGGTTTAACTCTCCATCTCTCCTGACAAAGGTTAAAAGATAGTTTAGCCCTAAATCTTGCCCTTCATAACGAATGGAATAACCGTTGGCATCGGTAGCACGACGACAATGGCCACTAAAATCGAAGTTAACTAATAGTAAATCTACGTTGGTGGGGCTAGAGCCATTTTCACTCCAACAGGTATTCATTCCAGGAATTTGTTCCACAACGATTAAATTTACTCTATTACTATCGCCAAAAGGTTGAGCCACAGCGATAAAATTTTCTTGATCAACTTCTATTTCATCGAATATTCCAGCCCTAGCGGAGTTCATGGGAATCAAACCTAAAATAGAGGTTAAGGCAAGGGTAGCAAGTTTTATGGGCAAGGAAGATTTAAGCATAATTAATTCAAATTTTGTCAAATTTAGTAATTTTTTCACTATTTAAAGTTATCTTATTTGACTACGTTTTGATCAACTGAGTTCCTGATTTTTGGTAGTTTCTTTTTCGATTTATTGTTTTAGGAGGGTTTTTTCTCTATTTTTAACAGGGTTAGTGCGATCGCCCAGAAGTCCTACTAATAAAGCACTAGGGGGCTGAGTATAGGGCCAAGCAAAAGCATGACGAAAAGAAGCATCCTGACAGGCTTGGAGTTGTTTAAAATCGATAATATCTTGGGTTAAAAGATTTTCATACTCAAAAGGAAGACGAACATTATGCAATCCAGCATTATCGGTACAAATGGCAATATCCACCCCCGCCTCAAAACAACGATCAAAAACGGTTTTTAATTGTTTTAATTCCTGTAGAGTACCTGTTTTAATATAGGTGGTAGGACATATTTCTAAACATTGATTAAGGGAAGCCACTTCTGTTAAAAGTTCAGGATGTTGTAAGGGAATTTGAATACCATGACCAATACGCATTAAATATGGAAGTAGCTCAGGATAAGAGCCGTGGGGGGTTTCAAATAAATGTCCTGTGGTTTTTATGCCCCGACTACGGGCATATTGATATAACTTTACAAATTCATCTATCTTATCTCCATAAAGTTTATCACCCCCAGCCACATCGATCGCACATATTTGATGTTTATTATCCCCAGCTAAATCCACAATTGCTTTATTTACTTCATAGGATAATCTAGTGTGCATACACAAAATTTGGCTAGTAATGATAGGATACTCATTCACCTTCGATGCCTTATCTACCACCTCCACAATGGCTCTCATTTGCTCTATTCTTTCGCTTTCCGATAACTTTGGGTTCGTGCGTAGATAGGGAGTATAACGCATTTCTAAATAGGCTAAATTTTCAAAAATATAAGCCCCACGAATAAGACGATAGATAAAGTAAGGGAGAGTATCAATATTTTGGACACTCTCCACAAGGGTATGTAATTCTAAATATTCATCAAGGGTATTTCTTTCCCTAGTATAAAATTCCTCAAACTCTTTATATTGGGGATATTTTTCCGCCAAATCAGGGTTATGACGTTGGAAATAGCGCCAGAGAATACGGGGTACTACCGAACCCCCCAAATGTCGATGTAAATCGGCGTATAGTGCCATGGTTAAACTCCTTGGATAATGGTTTGATGGGTTTTTTACCCTTAACCTTTCAGTGTATTCCATATTTTTAGGAGCGGTTTATTTTTCAAAACAAAAGGCGGAAGCAAAAAAAGACTGTAAGTCAAAGGAAAATAGTGATTAGAATGAAAGGGAATTTAATTCCGAGCAATTTTTTATCATGGATTTTCTTTCAGACACCCTAGTTTTATCAAGGATGCAGTTTGCATTCACGGCAATTTTTCATATGTTATGGCCTGTGTTGACTACGGGCATGGCAATATATTTAGTAATTGTAGAAGGATTATGGCTCAAAACAAAAAATCCAGACTACTACTATCACGCTCGTTTTTGGGCTAAGTTGTATGTGCTAAACTTCGGAATTGGTGTGGCTTCTGGCTCCCCCATGGCTTTTCAATTCGGCACTAACTGGGCGCCTTTTTCCGAGTCGGTGGGAGATTTTTTTGGTAGTATTCTCGGTTTTGAAGCAACCATGGCATTTATGCTAGAAGCTGGTTTTTTAGGTATTATGTTATTTGGTTGGGAAAGAGTAAACCCCGTTATCCACTATATGGCTACTATTTTGGTAGCTTTTGGGGCAAACCTTTCTACCTTTTGGATTTTGATTGCCAATTCTTGGATGCAAACCCCCGCAGGAGGGGAATTTGTGGAAGGAAAATTTGTGGTGAGTAACTATTTTGAGGGGATGTTGAATCCTTTTATGGTAAAAAGTGTCTCCCATATGTTTTTGGCTACCCTCGAAACATCTTTGTTTGTGATTGGGGGCATTAGTGCTTGGTATTTACTCAAAAAACGTCATCAGGCTTTTTTCACTCGCTCCCTTAAAATTGTGCTAATAATGGCGATCGCCATTACCCCTTTACAAGTCTATGTAGGACATCTAAGCGCCGAGCAAGTATATCACTACCAACCCACCAAATTAGCCGCCATGGAGGCGTTGTGGGATACCGTACCCGCAGGGGAAAAAGCGGATTGGAGTCTATTGGCTTCCCCAAATAATAAAATGGAGAGCAATAACTGGGAAATCAAAGTACCTAACGCCCTAAGCTATATCCTAGAGTTTAAACCCCGTCTCAGTGAGCCTGTATTGGGCTTGAAAGAATGGAAACCAGAAGATCGTCCCTCCATGGTAGGGTTAGTGTATTATGCGTTTCGTCTGATGAGTGGTATTGCCTTTTTGTTTGTGGGTATCATGGCAGTATCCGTAATTCAGTGGATTCGGGGCAAATTTACCCCTGAGAATTTAGCAAACCAAAAACTGTTGATGTGGGCATGGATATTCAGCGCCCCTACGGGTTATTTGGCAGTGGAATCGGGGTGGATAGTGCGCTGTGTGGGTAGGCAACCTTGGGTTGTGTATGGGCAAATTCGCACGGCGGATGCGGTTTCTAATTTACCATCGGGAAATGTCTTAACTTCCCTAAGTATTTTTCTAGTTATCTATACCTTACTTTTCTTTTCTGCCCTCTATTTCGGCAGTCGCATCATCAGAAAAGGACCTAACTTTGATTTACCTTTACCCGGCGCCACGGAGAAGGAAACTCCTTTAGAAGTAAATCCCGCTAAACATATTCCTAATAGTCGTCCTATTAATTAGGTGTCAGGTTTCGGGTATGAGGTTGTAGGTAGGTATCAGGGGAAAAATTATTATCTCTTGGTTTTTCCCCGTTGCCCTAATTAACTATCAATTATTGATTTTGAGGAATTTTTGTAATGGAATCATTAGATTATTTATTGCCCCTAGTGTGGTTTGCCATTTTGGCGCTATTTCTGTTTATGTATGTGATGCTAGATGGCTTTGATTTGGGGGTGGGTATCCTTTCCCTTACTTCTTCCACGGAGGAGAGGAGGGGTATATTAATGACGAGTTTAAGTAATGTATGGGATGCTAATGCCACTTGGTTAATTTTGATGGGGGGTAGTTTATTTGGGGCTTTTCCCCTTGCCTATGCCACCATTTTAAGCTCCCTTTATATCCCGATTATGATTATGGTAATTGGGTTAGTATTTCGCACCGTGGCGTTTGAGTTTAGGGAAAATTCTGAAAACAAGTTTTTTTGGAATGTGGCTTTTGGTGTTGGTAGTTTGGTGGCAACTATCGGACAAGGTTTTGCCCTTGCGGGGGTAATTGAGGGGATTAATGTGGACGAAACAGGGCATTTTATTGGCTCAACTTGGGATTGGTTTAACTGGCGTAGTGTGGTGATTGCCTTAACTTTAATCCAAGGTTATGTTTTAATTGGCTCTTGTTATCTAATTATGAAAACTTCTGATACTTTACAAGAAACCCATTATAGGACGGCTAAACTAGCTTCTATTACCACTTTACTAGGTGCGATCGCCATTACCACTGTAACCCCTATTTTCTCCATTTTTGCACGAAATCGACTATTTGAAGAACCCTTCGTTTATATTTTTAGTGCCATTCCCATCATTGGATTAGGCTTAGTAATTCTTTTGTTTATTAGTCTCAATAAAAAGCAAGAAAAAACACCTTTTATCCTCACGATTTTAATCTTTTTACTAACCTTTGTGGGTTTAGCATTAGTGGTATTTCCCTACATCATTCCCCCTAGTATTACCATCTACCAAGCAGCCGCATCCCCTAGCTCATTGGTATTTATGCTCATATTCATTGGATTTTTGATACCTATTATGTTGTTTTATAACGTTTACAATTACTTTGTTTTCCGAGGAAAAGTTACCGCAGAATAGATATTGTCCTTGTTAGGGGTGGTTTGATAGGGGTTGACTGATATTCAATCCCTATACTATTAGGGTTTAAAACCATGACGCTATCAAGCATAAATAATTATCAATTCTCCATCATCAATTATCAATTACGGATCAACCCATTGACAGGGGGTAAACAATCGATATATTGTACTACGATACAGTCGGTTAATATTTTTGTGGGCAAAAGCTGACCGTTGTTATTTATTATGTCTTAATAGTCTATTTTTTTTTGATAGGCTACCAGAATTGTTCACAAAAAAGAGATTAATAATTGTAATTGAATAACTAAATTAAAGTATAAAAGTATAGGAGAAAAAGTGCGTAGAATTATTATTGCTGGTAACTGGAAAATGCACAAAAATCAAAGGGAATCTTTAGAATTTTTACAGGACTTTTTACCTCATTTAGAAGATACCCCCGAAGAGAGAGAGACTATTTTATGTGTGCCTTTTACTACCCTAAATTTCATGTCCAAAAATTTACACGGTAGCCGAGTTAAACTAGGCGCTCAAAATATCCATTGGGCAGAGGAAGGGGCTTTTACTGGAGAAGTTTCTGGGGCAATGTTAACAGAAATCGGCTTAAACTATGTAATTGTAGGGCATAGTGAGCGTCGCCAATATTTTGGGGAAACCGATGAGACTGTGAATAAAAGATTGTTAGCGGCCCAACGTCATGGCTTAACTCCTATTCTTTGTGTGGGTGAAAGTAAGGCGCAAAGAGATGCCAGAGAAACTGAGCAGGTAATTTTTGACCAACTAAAAAAAGGTTTAGTAGATGTTGATCAGGATAATTTAGTTATAGCATATGAACCCATATGGGCGATCGGCACTGGGGATACCTGTGAGGCAACGGAAGCTAATCGGGTTATCGGTTTAATTCGTGGGCAGTTGACTAATAAGGATGTTACTATCCAGTATGGTGGCTCGGTAAAACCTGATAATGTGGATGAAATTATGGCTCAATCCGACATTGATGGGGCTTTAGTGGGTGGTGCTAGTCTTCAGGCGGATAGTTTTGCAAGATTGGTTAATTATCAATAGGTGTCCAATGGTGGGTAATGCCCACCCTACTCTCGTCATTTGTAATACTAATCCTTGGGATGTTTGGCTATGCCTAGTTTGACAAGGTTTTTTTCTAAAATTTGAATAAAATTAGCATCTTTGAGGTATATCTGGCGATCGCCACTAGGATATAATAAGTAAGGGTTAGTGCTATCTTTGTCAATGAAGGTAAAAGCCTTTTTAAACTCTAAGGAATTAGATTTTATGGGTGCATCAAAGTGCGCTGGAATAATCTGCTCAAAATTCCATAACGATACCAAATTAGCCCAATTTAAAACCTTTTTGGAGGCTTGGGGCAAAATCAAACTTTCGAGGATGGGGGCGACGAGAAGACGATTCCGAATGGCAAGGAATGAGGTTTGCCACCCCGATAACCAACGAAAGGGAAAAATACCGAAATAATTACGACGGGTGCGGTTAGGGGCGTTAATAGCATTGATGATTAACTCTTTCAAACCCACCGTATCAATCATACTGGGGCGAAAATAAAGGGCAAATAAACAAATTCTTTGCCATCCCTTTAGGCGGTTAAATTCATTGTCTGGTAAATCATCAAGGGCTGTTTCACGGGCATGAAAAAGTAAAGGAAAAGGATTTAACTCCACAATTTCGGGGGGTTTTTCAGGAATGGAGATAACCGTATCTGTCACCAAAAGGGTGCGGGATGACTTATGATACATGGCCACCTCAGAAAATGAGCCTTGGGTTAAATCAATGTCGAGGATATGATATTCAAACTCTTTGGCAAAGGGAGATTCTCGCCAATCAAGGGGTAAAAATTTCGTTCTGTTGATGGGAAAGCCAACCCAAGATAATGGTAAACGAAAGGGAAAAGTCCATTGACTAGGCACACAATAAATTTCGGCGTAGGGGAAGCAACGGGCAAAGGGGGGTACAAATATTTTATGTTCTAATCCTGAACTGGTAGAGTGGATTATATATTTAATTTTGCCATGGAGAGCTTCTAATTCTTGTACTAATTTTACACATTCTCGGGTAGGGGCGATCGGGCAATATACCAACAACCCTCCTTCCTCTAGCTTAATTACCGTCATGCGAATTGGCACCACGGCATATAATAATCCATGGGGTTGCTCAAATGTCCAAATTTTATCTCTTAAGACTTCTTTCCTGATGGTTGCCCTGCGATTATAAGGGTAGAGAGGCAACAAAAACCACCAGCCCCA
Organism: Cyanobacterium sp.; assembly: GCF_054166785.1. Classification (NCBI taxonomy): domain Bacteria; kingdom Bacillati; phylum Cyanobacteriota; class Cyanophyceae; order Chroococcales; family Geminocystaceae; genus Cyanobacterium; species Cyanobacterium sp. Next base: position 3,249 of record NZ_JBSZCP010000015.1, on the reverse strand, counting down.
TTTTTGCTCTTTAGTATTAATACTCACGTCAATGGACAATTAAATATTTATAATATTACTCTTTTATTTGTCTTAAAATAGCTCGTAGAAAAATAATGTTTCCCATTCAACTAAGCCATAGAAGTTAAGAACCTTATTCTTTATCTTAACAATTCAGATACAAGCGAGACAAACAATAAATAAGTTTAATTTAATTGTCCATTGTCAATTGTTAATTGTCAATTGTCAATTGTTTTATTTGATGCCCAATAATTCCACATCAAAAATAAGGGTAGCATTAGGAGGAATGACACCACCAGCGCCCCTGGCACCATAACCTAAATCTGGGGGAATAATTAGAGTAGTTTTGTCGCCAATTTTCATATTAGCAACACCCTCATCCCATCCTTTAATTACTTGCCCTACTCCAATGGTAAAGGTAAAAGGTTGATTTCTGTCTTTTGAGCTATCAAATTTTTTGCCCCTTTTATAACCTTCCTCCGATAGATAACCCGTATAGTGGACGGTTACTTTTTGGCCCCTAGTGGGAGATTCCCCTTCCCCTGCTTCGGTTTGTACCGAAATTAAACCAGTGGAAGAAGTTTGAGCGTTAGATAAATCGATTTCCATATTTCCTGTTTCCATAAGTTTACTTGCATTTGCCACCAAGGTAGGTGATTCTGTCTCAATTTTTTGGGTGGTAGTTGTCGATGCTACCGCACTGGGATTATTGTTAAAAATCACGGAGAAAATTAACATCCCAGCACATACAAAAATAATGCTTAAGCTAATGACAATCGGTTTCATTTTCTATTAAATGCCTTGAAGTCATTTTTTATTGTCCATGATTGACGGGCAAATGTCTATGATTTTAGGGTGGAGGGATTTTCTTAAGTTCTAATTAGCTTCTGTCAATTAACAATTATCAATTATCATATTAGTTAGGAATAAAGTATTTGAGTGATGAAAACAAGGGAAAATATAATTATCGGTGGTGGTATCATTGGTTTGGCGATCGCCATTGAGCTAAAATTAAGAAATAAACAGGTTACTATCCTCAGCCGTAACTTTAAACAAGCCGCTACCCATGCCGCCGCAGGAATGTTAGCCCCACGGGCAGAAAATTTGACGGGGGTAATGTTAGATTTTGCCTTACAATCCCTTGCCCTTTATCCCCAGTGGATTGAGAAATTATCACACCTTGGGAAAGAAGATGTAGATTATAATCCCTGTGGTATCATTGCCCCTGTTTATGAGATTCCGACAGATACTGCCCATCATGGGGGCGTATGGCTAGATAAGGAAAATTTAGCCCACTATCAACCCAACTTAGGAGAAGATGTGGTGGGTGGTTGGTGGTATGCCGAGGAGGGGCAGGTTGATCCTCGTCGTCTCGGTAATGTATTGTTAAATATCGCTCAATCCCTAGGGGTAGAAATTTTGGAGGGGGTAAGTGCGATCGCCTTTAGCCGTAGAGAAGGTAAAATAAAAGATGTAATTACCAAATCAGGCATATTTACCGCCCATAACTATATTCTAGCAGGAGGCTCATGGTCTGGAAAACTACAACCCCTCCCCGTACGCCCCATCAAAGGGCAAATGCTCAGTTTAAAAATGCCCACGGATAAACCCCTAGAAAGGGTTATTTTTGGGGATAATACCTACCTAGTGCCAAAACAAGACGGACGCTTAATCATCGGTGCTACGGTGGAAGACATCGGCTGGATTAAGGGTACTACCGCCCAAGGAGTCCATACCCTCCTTCACAACGCCATCAGACTTTATCCCCCCCTTGCCCAATGGAAGTTGAATGAAATCTGGTACGGCTACCGCCCCGGCACCCCCGATGAAATGCCTATCCTGGGCTATGGAGATGCTGAAAATCTTATCCTTGCCACAGGACATCATCGCAATGGTATTTTACTCGCCCCCATCACCGCCAAAATAATTAGTAATTTAGTGGACGGCAAACCCGATTCTTTCCTTCCATCTTTCAGTTATCTTCGCTTTAATCCCCCCGTAAATCCACCCTTACCCCCCCTCGTGAAAAACACCCCCAAAAATCAAACTATGAATTATCCTACCCCTAATCAAAGTAACGGTAACGGCTACCATGCTTATAGTAATAACATCGAAGATGATGGTTTAGTTATTGCAGGGCGTAAATTTAACTCCCGTCTGATGACAGGTACAGGAAAATATCCCAGTATCGAATCCATGCAACAAAGCGTTATCGCCAGTGGTTGCGAAATCGTCACCGTAGCCGTACGCAGGGTGCAAAATAACGCCCCTGGCCATGAAGGATTAGCCGAAGCCCTCGACTGGTCAAAAATTTGGATGTTGCCCAATACCGCAGGTTGTACCAACGCTGAGGAGGCTATTCGGGTGGCTCGTTTGGGCAGGGAAATGGCGAAATTACTCGGACAGGAAGAGAATAATTTTGTTAAGTTGGAAGTTATTCCTGATAGTAAATATTTACTACCTGATCCCATCGGTACGTTACAAGCAGCCGAGCAATTGGTAAAAGAAGGGTTTGCGGTGTTGCCCTATGTAAACGCAGATCCTTTACTGTGTAAGCGTTTGGAGGAGGTAGGGTGTGCCACGGTAATGCCCCTAGGTTCCCCCATTGGTTCGGGTCAGGGTATCCAAAATGTTGCTAACATTAAGATTATCATTGAGCAGTCTAAGGTGCCTGTGGTCATTGATGCGGGTATCGGTAGCCCCTCGGAAGCTGCCTATGGTATGGAATTAGGGGCCGATGCTTTATTGATCAACAGTGCGATCGCCCTTGCCGAAAATCCTGTTATAATGGCTCAATCCATGGGCCTTGCCACCAAAGCAGGAAGACTTGCCCATAAGGCAGGAAGAATCCCCATCAAAAACTATGCCAGTGCCAGTTCACCTTTAACAGGGATTGTGAGTCAATAGAGACAAAAAAACCTAACAGTAAATGCTGTTGGGAAGGTCGAAAAATTACCTTAAGTATGTCAAATGAATGGCCCCATTAAATTTCACAGGGGAAACTTAATCAAATTAACGGTGAGATGAAATTTGACAAATAAATAAAAGGCGATTGGCCTATTAGTTCAATGATAAACTATAATATTACGTGGAACATAACAACGTAATATGTTTATTTTAGAATACAAGTTAAGAGGAAAACCAGAGCAGTTTAAAGCTATCGATGAGGGCATTCGTACAGTCCAATTCGTACGCAATAAATGTGTTAGTTTCTGGATGAACTCTCAAAATGTAGGACAAAGGGACATT
>NZ_JBSZCP010000014.1:0-26554 GCF_054166785.1 Cyanobacterium sp. | reverse complement strand
TATAAATTTTTAAACTATTAGAAATAAATTAATATGATCTCTGTCACTCAAGAATCTTTTGACAAAGAAGTTTTACAATCTTCTGAAATGGTTTTAATTAATTTTTGGGCGCCTTGGTGTGGTTTATGTACTATGCTTCAGCCCATTCTTAATCGCCTTCAGTCGGAATGGGATACGGAGTTAAAAATAGTTAGTGTTAATGCTGATCAAAATTTGCGTTTGGCAAATAGTTACAGTCTTAGTAGTTTACCTACCCTAATTTTGATGCACCGAGGGGAAATAATTGAGCGTTTGGAAAGTTTCCACAATCGAGAGCATTTATATAAAACTGTCAATGATGTGATGCTAAATCTGATGCACAAAACCGCCTAGGCAAGTTGACAATTGACAATTGATAATGGACAATTAAACTTCAATGAATTTTGTTCTGATCATTCTCAATTGATCGATTTACAATTTTTTTCTCCTCTTTCTGTGAATTCTTAAGTGTTACTTAATGGTGAAATCAGCCATTTTATGGATAGATAGCTATTTATTAATATCTAAAATATAGTGACCATTGCCTTTTGCCCATTCCCCATATAATATGATTGCAATATACCCTGGTAGTTTTGATCCTATTACCCTCGGACATTTAGATTTGATACAGCGGGGTAGTGTTTTATTTGAGCGTATAATCGTAGCGGTATTGGAGAATCCTAATAAAAAACCTTTATTTAGTTTGGAGACAAGGGTAAAACAAATTGCTCTTTGTACCGAAGATATTGCTAATGTGGAGGTGGATACTTTTTCTGGTTTGACGGTGGAATATGCCAAGTTAAAACAGGCAGGGGTATTATTAAGGGGTTTGAGGGTGTTGTCAGATTTTGAGCAGGAGTTACAAATGGCTCATATTAATAAGACTTTAGCCCAGAATGTGGAGACGGTTTTTTTGGCGACGAATACCGAGCATAGCTTTGTTAGTAGTAGTGTGGTGAAGGAAATTGCTCGATTTGGCGGTAAAATTGATCATCTTGTACCAGGGGCGATCGCCCTTGATATTTACAAAGCATTACAAAAGTAACCGAAGATTTTTTACAAAACATAACAGCTATGGTCAACGGATACTTTAAAATTAAGCTCATATAGATAGTTAATTTATTTTATTATTACAATGCGCATTTTAGCTCTTGTCCCCGGTGGCATCGGAGACCAAATTTTATTTTTTCCTACCCTAAAAAGTATTAAAGATCAATACCCCAAAGCAATTATTGATGTAATAGTAGAACCTAGGTCAAAAAATGCCTATCGTGTTTGTCCCCACGTCAAAGAAGTTTTAGTATTTGACTATAAAGATAAAAATGGATTAGCCGACTACTTAAACCTCCTCGGTATCATCAGAGATAGGGAATACGAAGTTGCCCTCACCCTCGGACAAAATTGGGCAGTGGGCTTTCTCCTATGGCTTGACGGCATTCCTACCCGTGTAGGCTACAAAAGTTCCAAGTCTTGGTTTATTAACAATCCAGTGGAACTCAAAACCCAACAATATGCAGCCCATATGTACCATGACTTAGTCCATGGGTTAAACATAAATCAACCTTGCCCCCCTGTGTCTATTAACGTACCCAAAGAAGACATTGAATGGGCAGAGTCAGAGCAACAACGCCTCGACATCAAAGAATCTGGTTATATCCTCATCCATGGAGGTTCCAGTGCGCTCGCCAAAACCAAAGGTATCGATAAAATTTACCCCGTGCCCAAATGGCAAAGAATTGTGGAAGACGTACAAAGAAAACAACCCAATCTACCCATAGTTCTTCTCAACGGACCTGACGACCAAGAATGGATAGCGGAAATGTTACAATTATGTAACAATCTTAAGGTAATTAGCCCCCCAGACATAGGTAAACTATCCGCCTTCATTGCAGGGGCAAACCTAATGCTATGTACCGATAGCGCCCCCATGCACTTATCCGTAGCCGTTGGTACTTATACCATTGCATTATTTGGACCAACCCAAGCAGATAAATTATTACCCCCAAATAGTGACCAATTTATTGGGCTTCAATCCCTCAGTAAAAATATTGCGGATATATCCACCGACCATATTTTAGAAAAAATGTGGCAAGGGTAAAAATAATTGACAAAAACATTGTTTATGTAGGGTGGGCATTGCCCACCAAAATGATTAACTGTAAAATGGAAATAACATAAATCGAATAACCTTAGATTGAAAACTAGCCTAGGGTTTTTTGAATATAAGTTCCTTCTACTAACTTCTATTATCAATTAACTCAAATTGGACTACAAAAGATAAGTCAAAAACCTACATAAAAATCAAATTAAATTAGTTTTCAGTAAAAATAAAGGTTGTAATTGTGGCAAAAAAAGCAGTTTTTTTAGATCGTGATGGTGTCTTGAATGTGGAGGCAGGGTATATACATAATGTAGAGGATTTGCAATTAATACCCAATGTTGCCAAAGCGGTTAAAAAAATTAATGACAGTGACTTTTTTTGCTGTTTAGTGTCTAATCAGTCTGGCCCTGCGAGGGGTTATTATGGCGATAGTCATGTGAAGGCATTACACCAAAGATTGGAAAAATTATTATGGCAGGAGGGGAAAGCCAAACTAGATGCCCTTTATTATTGCCCTTATCTTAGCCCCCATGCGGGAGGGGTTAAAGCTGACTTTACCTATTGGGGTACATGGCGTAAACCGAATACAGGAATGTTAGTGGCAGCGGCATGGGAGTATGATTTAGATTTGAAGGGTAGTTTTATGGTGGGGGATAAGGCGACAGATATAGATTTAGCCCATAATGCTGGGTTAACGGGTATTCTTGTTACGACGGGTTATGGTACAAAAGTTGTGGAAGGGGAATATCAACACAAAACCTACCCTGATTATATTGCTTCGGATTTAAGCGAGGCAGTGGATTGGATTTTGCAGTGTTAATCGTGGGCGATGAGAAGTATTTTAAGTTAATTCATTGAGTATTTTTTCCACTTCTTCAAACTGAATTGGTTTATTAATACAGTTATTAAAACCTAGGGACATTAATTCTTCTTTTTTCTCATCAATAAAATGGTTAAGGGCAACAATATAGTGATTTTTATCATATTGTTTCCGTAATATTTCTACCGTTGAAATACCATCCATAACGGGCATTTCTATATCCATAAAAATAACGTCATATTTTTGTTGTTTTACTTTTTCTAAGACTTCTGATCCATTGGTTACAAATTGGGCTTCGTATCCTAGTTTTTTGAGATAATAAAATATAATTTTTTGATTAATAGGATTATCCTCGGCTACCAATACTCTTAATAGGGATGACTCATCGGGGTTATGGGGGGATGTTGGTTCATTTTCCTTAATGCCTATGGGTGCTAGTTGTAGGGTGAAATAAATAGTTGGATGTGATGATGATGATGATAAACTCCATTTTGGGGGAGGATTTCCTTCTACTTTTCCGTCACTTTCTATCCAGATACTACCCCCCATGGCATCAATTAATTTGGTGGCAATAAATAGCTCTAACTTTTGACTATCCAATGATTTTTCTATACCTTCAAATATCTTTAATATATCATCAGTGCGTGCTGCGTAGCAGATCCCTTCAGGATCGCCCTTAACCCCTTCTTGATCATAATTTTGATTAATTTTAATGGTAAAAAGAACAAAACTTTTATCTATATTTAAAAGATTATTGTCTGTAAAAAACTTTGACTCTTGCACATCTATAAAAATCGAACTATTTCGATAATTAAAAACATTGCCCAATATATTTAATAATATCTGACGAATACGAGAAGCATCCCCCATAAAATATGGTAAATCTTCTTGTACAAAAAAGGAAATGTTAACCTGCTTTTTTTGAGCCTGTTGGAGATATAAAATATGAACAGACTTAATAATATCTTCAATGCTTAACTTCTCCTCCTCCAAATTAAAATTACCTACCTCAATGGAAGAAAAATTAAAAATATCATTAACGGCTGTTAACAAAGTTGAACTTGTTTGCTGAATAGTTCTAACATATTCATACTGTAAAGAGGTTAACGGGGTATGGGCTAAAGTTTCTGTGACTTCTAATAAACCATTAATAGGGTGGCGAAAATCATTGCTGAGACTTGCAAAAAACTGGCTTTTCTGTTTCGTTAAATTTTCTGCTTCCTCCTTCGCTCGAACTAAAGATAACTGCTTGTTTAATAGTCTATTATATTCTGTTAATATTTCTTCCTTTGCTTTACTTTGTAAATCTTTTTGGTGGTTTAACTCTTGCAATAATTCATTTTTTTCTAATAAATTTTTATTTAATTTTGTTAATTCTTTTTTTTGATATTTATTATCATTCAAAACGGCTCCTAAAACTAAGGTTGTTATCGACATAGAAGCAATAAAAGATTGTAATAATATTAAAGAATCCCTCGTTGATTCCATAGCAAATGTGGTAGTTTGTGCAGTGGTTGCCAACACTAAGTTAAGGGTAATTACGAGTACAATTAAACTTGCTCCTAATTCTTGAAATTTAAAAACTGCCCATACCACCAGAGGAATATATAAATATTGCACATTATAATTAGTGTTGATGGTCTGATTAATTACAAAAACCAGTATGACAATAATGATTCCATGAACAAATTCCCTCTGAATCAGCTTAATAAAAGTATTAATTTGTTTTTGCCATGCGACAATTAATGGAGTAAAAATCAAAATCCCAAAACTGTCACTCAACCACCATGTGATGGCAATTTGCGGAAATAAACTCCAGGGGGCTTTAACGAATGCACAGACTAAAAATGCACAAATTATTCCTACGGGTAAATGACTGATAAAACAACCAAAAATAATAAATCGAGCTGTATTTTTAACACTATGGAGAAAATAGCGATTGTCTGAGTTGCCAGAAATGCTTTGATTTTTCGATTCACTACAAAGACTGGCAAATACTTTTCCCGATGCCGTCACGGTGGTTAGACACAGGATAAGAATAAAACTGCTAAAATTTTCCCATCCCTGATAAATAGTCACTTGGGTTATTAACACCCCCGCAAAGACTCCTAACCAAAGAGAATAGCCCCAAATAAAAATCAATCCCACTGCAACTCCCCCAGCTATCCAAATGGGGGTTGAACCTGTATTGGGATAAGTGGTAAAAGTAATAGATATTAACGCCGTTATGAAATAGCTAAGTGCCACTACTACTTGTTTCCACCAAGGCACATGAAGGGGATTAAAGTCATATTTTTTGAGGGTGGAGAGAAAAAAATTCATGGCAAGTAAGAAGGATGGGAAAAACGAGAATATTTTTGGCTTTTAATTACAATTATGATGGACTTTTGATTCGGTTATCAACACCTAATCGGGTTAAAATGTTATTTGTGGGGTAGTTTTAGTTTATTTATCAAGAAATAATCCTCAAAATTTAAAAATCAAAGGTTTGTAGGTTAAGGTTTGGGGAGCAAAAATAGACAATTTTTTTATTATTAATTATCCATTGTTAATTATTTATTAATTTTTTACTTTTTTTTAGTTTATTTTGTAGCCCCTACTTATTCAAGATTGTATTGCTAATTTTGTTAGGGATTTAAAATTTTATCGGTTAAATAATTATGGCTGAATATGAAGAGGTTTTTGTCAGCGAGGAGTTTATTAGTTTATGTCAATCTCAGCTGATTTTATTGGCTCAAAATTTGGCAGTGCAAGAAAGTGCCATTTATCTTACCGAAAGGGTTAAAAGTGATGAACCAAAGTTAATTCCTGTCATAGTTTATCCTTTTTCTAGTGGTGATAATGATAGTAATTTATTGTTGTTACCTGAGTCGGAAGAAGGTACGGATTTTGAGTTTGATTTGATGGAAGAAAGGGAACCTAGTTTAAGTAAAATAATCAATTATGTTCCTGATTCAGCTTCTCCTTATCAATTACTTTTACCTTTAATCCATGATGATTCTATGGTGGGTTTATTAGCTACTAATAGGGGTACAAAACCTTGGCGTAAACAGGAGGTTTTACAGGTGCAGGAAGTGGCTCACACTATCACTTTTGCAAGGCTTTTAGACCAAAAACAACAGGTTTCTGAGGAACAATTAAAGCGTTATCAACAGTTACAAAAGTTACAGAATGATCATCTTGATGATTTTTTCCATCAATTGCGTAATCCTTTAACGGCTATTCGTACCTTTGGAAAGTTATTGATTAAACGTTTAACAGGGGATGATAATAATTATAATATAGCACAAAGTATTGTACGAGAGGGCGATCGCCTTCGGGACCTCATCCAAGATTTTAGCGAAGATTGGAAGGTAGTGAGTAATAGTGCTAACTTTAACCTAGAACAAAGTCAATCTACTAGCTTCTTTTTAACCGAAAACATTCAAAAATTAGAAAAAGTCGATTTAAAACAATTAATTAAACCCTTAATTACGGGTATCGATTCCATTGCCCAAGATAAAAATATTACTTTTATGAGTGATATTGATGATGATTTACCTCCCATTTCTAGTAACCCTAAAGCCTTAACAGAAGTATTAAATAACTTATTAGACAACGCCGTGAAATATACCCCCGAAGGCGGTAAAATCTGCTTAGAAATAGTAAAACAAAAATCTACCCCAAAAGGCAGAAAAATAGTAGTAGAAATTAGTGATACAGGTTATGGTATCCCCCCAGAAGACCAAAAACATATATTTGAACGTCATTACCGTGGAGTACAAGAAGAAGGTGAGATTGAAGGCACGGGTTTAGGATTAGCTATTGTTAAAGAATTATGCGATAAAATGTCCATTGACATAGAAATTTTTAGCCCTTCTTTTTGGATAAAAAATCAAGAACTAAATGGCACTACTTTTTCTTTATTTATTCCCATAGCACCATAGTTTTATTAAAAAAACATCAAAATTAAAATCGTTTTAAAAAACACTAATCGATGGTAGAGTACATCACCCTAAAAGTTCAACTTTTTGACTATTACCTAACACCTAAATATTTATGGGTTTGTAAACTTAAACGCCACGAAGGATTATCTTTAATATGTTCAAAAATTAATTTTTGAGTCTGGGGAGTATTCCACTCAGGTTGTAAATATTTAAGAGTGTGGGAAGAAACCTTTTCCCCTTCGGACAAAGCCCAAATAAAATCCTTTTCTTCAGCAATGACAACCTTTAACTCACTAGCATGATTATAGATAGTTTCGTGGGGTTGTTTGTAAGGTTTTGGAGAAAATGTTACCCAATCAAAAATCCCTGAAAAAGGATGAGCCCCAGAGGTTTCTAAATGAATATTTTTCCCTATTTTTCTTAACTCTTTTGTTAAAGGATTTAGGTCATGTAATAGGGGTTCTCCTCCCGTAATAATGATAGTATTTGTGTTAATTGTTTCTACTTGGTTAACTATCTCTTTTACTGAAACTAAGGGATATTTTTTCATAGACCAAGTTTCTTTTTGGTCACACCAAGGACAAAAAACATCACAACCAGCAAGGCGAATAAAAAAGGCATTTACCCCAGCATGAAAGCCTTCTCCTTGAATGGAATGGAAGGTTTCAACAATGGGATATTCACACAACAAATTATTGGTTACTGTAGTTTTTTTTTCTTCTTTTTCGTTAATAGTGTTTATTACCATTTTTGTAATTATTGTTTTTAAGTATTAATAACTTAGGGAAAATATTTTAACCGTTCTTAAATAAAGTTTTCTGACATATTTATAGTAAGAAATAAAAAAAGTAAAACAATTTTAATGTCTAAGGATAGGAGAATGAATAAAATCAATTGACTAAAATAAAAACCAATCTTACTTTTTAACGATGTTAACCTGTTATGAATGAATTACAGGAATATTTGAAGACTTGCTGAGGAAAAAACGGAAAGGGTGGGATTTGAACCCACGGACTGTTGCCAGTCACTCGATTTCAAGTCGAGCGCGATCGACCACTCTGCCACCTTTCCAGTGCTGAAAGAATATTATAACACAGTTGACCCTACTTTATGATATGTTTTTGCTATAGCTTTTTGTCAATAAAAAAACTATTTGTGATAGACTAAAGGCAATGTAGCTAAAGTGGATAAAAACACACCGTAAACAGTAATTGCCAAAAATTTAGGAAATATTCATCAAAAAATATTTTAGAAAATCAATTGCCTATGTTTAATCAAACTAAAGAAACAACCATGCACTCCGTTAGGTGGGTTTTAACCGTAGGATGGCTCATATTAATATTATCCTTATTTTATGATCCCATTTCCCCCATCATCACGGCTCCTGATAATGTAGATAGTTTTTTGAGGGTGGATGTAGGTAGATGTATTTTAGTGCAAGGGCAATGTCTGGAAAAAGATTTTTATTATTTGGGGGCGCCCATTTTTTGGGGCATTATCGTACCTAGTTCCATATTTATGTTACTAATTTTTGGTCATGAATTATGGCGTCGTATTTGTCCTCTCTCTTTTCTTTCTCAGATACCTAGGGCATTAGGTTGGCAAAGAAAGATTAAAACTGTTAGTAAAAGTGGCTCGGTACGTTTTCAAATTCCTAGGGTGGAACAAGATTCATGGTTAGGACGTAATTTTTTATATGTACAAATGGGCTGGTTTTTTGTCGGTTTATGTTCTCGAATTTTATTTATTAATGCTGACCGATTAGCGCTGGCAATTTGGTTATTATTTACTATTTTTGTGGCAATTTTTGTAGGTTATTATTATGGTGGAAAATCATGGTGTAATTATTTTTGTCCCATGGCACCAGTACAAAAAATTTATGCTGAGCCTAATGCTTTATTAGGTAGTAAAGCCCATATGGATGATAATAAAATAACCCAGTCCATGTGTCGTATTGTGGAAAATAGTGAGGAAAAAAGTGCCTGTGTTGCCTGTCAAAGTCCTTGTATTGATATTGATTCGGAAAGGAGTTATTGGGATGGGATTATTAAGGGCGATCGCACCATATTATACTATGGATACTTTGGGTTAGTAATCGGTTATTTCTTATATTATTATCTCTATGCAGGTAATTGGGAGTATTATTTTTCAGGTATTTGGGCTTATGAACAAAATCAATTAGGAACTCTTTTTGCCCCTGGGTTTTATATTTTTGGTCAACCCATCAATATCCCTAAAATTATCGCAGTACCCCTTACTTTAGGCTCATTTACCATTATCAGTATTTACCTAGGAAAAACTACCGAAAAAATTGTTAATAAAAAATATCATCACCAATTTTCTCAAGAGATAATTAGGCACCGCATTTTTACCCTAGTAACCTTTATTATTTTTGACTTTTTTTTCATATTTGCAGGTAGGTCTTGGTTAACATTATTACCTATAGAAATTCAATATGTATGGGATTTTTCCTTAGTATTTTTAAGCTCCATTTGGTTATATAAAACATGGTATAAAACACCTCAAACCTACAACAAAGAAAGTTTAACCAGCCGTTTACGAAAACAACTAAAAAAACTAGGTTTAAATATCAGTCGCTTTGTAGAAGATAAATCCCTCGAAAACTTAAACACCGACGAAGTCTATGTATTAGCCAAAGTATTACCTGAATTTACCAAAAATAAAAGACAAGAAGTTTATAAAAACGTCCTCAAAGAGTCTTTAGAGGAAGGATATGTCAATACCGTCAGTAGCTTAGAAATGTTATCTCAGATGCGATGGGAATTAAGCATTAGCGATGATGAACACCGTAATATTTTAATAGAATTAGGAGTAGAAGATCCCTCCTTATTGGATGTATCTAAAGTACATTCCCTCGAAAATTCCGTGCGTCTAACGGGTTATCGTAAAGCCTTAGAAAGAATGTTATCGTTACAGCAAAAGCAATCTATCGAAGAGTTACTCGAAAGCAATTCCCAAGATATACGCAAACTCAAGCAAGAGTATTGTATTACCTATGATGAAGAAGAGGAAATTTTACAAGGCTTACACCATGACTCAGATGTACAAGGAAAATCAGAGCATATTTTGGCACAACTAGAATATTTAATCGAACGTTATCACTCTCTCAACCAACCTCGCTTTTTACCCCAAGGAGAAGAGTTAAAACTCCTCAGAAAAGCAGTAACCCAGAAAAAAAGGCTATTAATCAGAGCGTTATTAGAAATTATTGAAACCAATGATGATAACTCTATCAATGAAAATATAGCCCAAAATTTAGGTAATTTATCCCCTAGTGTATTACCTGATGTTTTAAAAAATCCCGATGCGAATTGGCATCAAAGATTACCCCATAATGTTTTATCCATTCTCACAACCCCTAAAAGTAATGTGAGTTGTGCTTTAGATATAGACGAAAGTAAAATTATTTCCCATTTCCGAGATTTAGTAGTAGAGTCTAATCCTATTATTCAGGCTATTAGTGTTTATATTTTGGCACAAATTGATTTAAATATTGCGAAGGTAGAGGCTCAACATTTATTAACAGAAAAACATCATTTTTTAGGAAAAGAAATTGCGAAAACTTTGATAGAAAGTGACGAAATTAAGCTATCAGAATCAGAAGTTTTGCACAAAATAATTATTTTAGGTAATGCAGAATTTTTTGATGGTATTAGTAGCAATACTTTAATTAAATTGGCTGAACTATCTTACTTTAAACATTATCAAGAAAATGAAATCATTTCCGATGAAGGTGATACCTGTCGTGAATTATTGTTGTTAATGGAAGGGCAAGTGGAAATCATTAAACCCTCTGGGAATGGTGATAATTCAATTATTTCTAGTTTAATTCCGGGGCAAATTTTGGATGAATTAGAGGTTTTATCCCATGAAAAACAGTCAGGAAAAATTGTTGCTAAAACCACACCCACAACAATATTAGCCATTGCAGTGGATACTTTTGATGAAATTTTGGAAGAAGATCACGAATTTTCTCGTCGTATCCTAGAGTTAGAAACCAGTCGTTTAAAACAAATTTTTAATTAATTTTATGGTTGGGGGGGAATTACTTACCATGATTTTATTCCCACCATTATTTTTCTAAACTGACGGGGTTTGAATTTATTTACTAGGCTGCGGGGAAAATTCGAGCGCCTTCGGGGGAAATGTTTAACTTAACTTTTGTTCCTACGGGGAGTTGGGTAGAAGCGTTGGTTCGAGCGTGAACTCTTTTTCCTGAAGGGGTTTGTAAGCAGTAGCGATATTCTCTGCCCAAAAACTCTCTTTCTTGGACTACCGTTGGGCTTTGTTCATCGGGAGATAGCATAACATCTTCTTGGCGAAACATTAACTCTCCGATGTCACAACTGGCGGAAATATTTAATTCTAATTGCCCTAATTCGGTACTCCAAATATTATCTTTTTCTCTTTTTGCTTCCACAAAATTGGCTTGGGTTACAAATTCAGCGACAAATCTTGACTGGGGTTGAATGTAAAGATTTTCTGGGGTGTCTAGTTGTTCTAAATTACCCCCTTGCATTACCCCTATGGTATCTGCGATCGCCATTGCTTCTTCTTGGTCATGGGTAACAAAAATAGCAGCGGTATTGGTACTCTTAAGAATAGTACGAATTTCATGGCGTAACCTTTCCCTTACCTGTACATCCAGATTACTTAAAGGCTCATCTAATAAAATTAATTCTGGCTGAGGTGCGATCGCCCTTGCTAAAGCAATACGTTGTTGTTGCCCCCCAGATAGCTCATGGGGATAACGTTTTTCTAATCCCCCCAAACCCACTAAATTTAAAATTTCTGTCACCCTTTTTTTTATATCACCATGGCTAACACGGGGCTTTTTACTCTTTAAGCCAAAGGCAATATTATCAGCTACCGTAAGATGGGGAAAAAGGGCATAATCTTGGAAAACCATGCCAGTTCGTCTTTTTTCTGGCACAACCCAAAAACCATCACCACTGACTACCTGTCCAGCTAACTCAATGCGACCACCATTAGGTCTCTCAAAACCCGCAATCATTCTCAACAAAGTTGTTTTTCCGCAACCAGAAGGGCCCAACAATCCTAGTAATTCTCCCTTGCTCAACTCGAAACTTACCTTGTTAACCGCAGGAGCTTGGTTAGGATTAAACTGTTTGCTGACTTCACTGACTTTTAGAATGACTGACTCGGACATGATCTTATTAATAAAAACTTTAGCTAAACTGTACGGATTTAGATAAGAATACTTCTCAACAGTTATAAATATAACTTAAATGTATCATTTATTGCTAAATTTTCTTAATTTATTTTGGGCAATCCTGATTTTTGAATTAACGAAACAAGGGGTTTTAACCCCTTGCCAAAGATGCTCCAACCACGAAATAGTCTTATCTATGCCCAACCAGCACGATCCATTATTCTGATAGCTGCAGCGGAATTAGGTCCATGTTTAAATACTCCACTGGTATCTTCTTTAAATGTTCCTAGTCTCTGTAATAAAGGAGCAATGGCGACACCTTCCACCACAGGATATTCAGTATTACCCTTCGCAAAATAGTTTTGAGCAGGCGCACTTAGTAAATACTCTAAAAAGGCGATCGCCCCTGCACGGTTAGGAGCATTCCTGAGAACCCCAGCACCACTGATATTAATATGAGCACCTGGGCCATCTTGGTCAGGGAAAAATACCCCCACCTGATCTAAAACTGCCCTGAGATTAGGATCATCCGATGCTTCATAACTGCCTAAATAATAAGTATTAGCACAAGTCACATGGGCAACCCCAGAAGCCACCGCCTCAATCTGAGCTCGATCATTGCCTTGGGGCGGACGTAAAAAGTTACTCACCAGTCCACGACACCAATTTTCCGTAGTATCAGCTCCAAAATTAGCGATCATTCCAGCCGTAAGAGATTGATTATAAACATGGTTGGAAGTACGCATAATCAAACGTCCTTTCCATTTAGGGTTTGCCAAATCTTGGTAGGTAGAAAGCTCCCTAGGATTAACATTTGCTTTGTTATACATAATAACCCTAGCTCGTTTACTAAAAGCAAACCAGTTGTTCCCCGGATCTCTGAGATACTCAGGAATAAGGTTTCTAAGGGTACTAGAGTTTACAGGACGAAATAACCCAGCCTGTTGCGCTCGCCAAAGATTTGCCGCATTTACGGTCATAAAAATGTCTGCGGGGCTGTTAGCACCCTCGCTTCTGATTCTCTCAAATAATTCATCACCATTACCTTCCACCAAGTTGACACGGATTCCTGTTAATCGTTCAAAGTCTGTATAAAGTCTTTGGTCAGTGTTGTAGTGACGAGATGAATACAGGTTGATTTGTTGTCCTTGGGCGGAGGCTTCCCCTGCTTTTACTAACTCACGAAGGGAAATGGTAGCGATGGTCGCAGCGGCACTTGCTCCTAAAAACTTTCTTCTACTAAGATTTGTCATTTCTTTTCTTTTGGCAAGAACTAAATAAAAATTATTATTGTTTAATATACATCATATAATAGCTATATTGATATTAATTATCAACTAATTTGAGGTAGTAAATATTTACTTATGATCAAAAGGGACTGTCAAGCCTTATTAATATCTAATGTTGAGGTATTTTTGTATGTGTCAATAAGTTACCTTTGACGAGATACGGCGATACGATAACTAAGAATAATTACTGGTATCACTCCTGCGATAATGATAGCGAGGGCGGGCGCTGATGCTTCTATTAATCTTTCGTCGGAGGCATATTGAAAAACTCGGATAGCTAGGGTGTCGAAGTTGAAAGGGCGCATAACCAAGGTGGCGGGTAACTCTTTCATCACATCTACAAATACCAGCATAATGGCGGTAAAAATTCCACCCCACATGAGGGGTAAATGAACTTTGAAAAGGGTTTGTAATGTTCCTAATCCTAAACTACGGGAAGCATCATCAAGATTTGGTTTTATTTTGCCTAAACTAGATTCGATGGTGTGAAAGGAGACGGCTAAAAAGCGCACTAGATACCCATAAACAAGGGCAATAACGGTACCGCTGAAAATTAATCCTGTGGAAATGTTAAACTGGCTCATCATGATTTGGTCAATAATATTATCTAAACCTCCCATGGGAATAAGGATACCCACGGCAATTACAGAGCCAGGTATGGCATAGCCCAAGGAAGCGATGCGGATGGATGTTTTGATGGTGAATGAGGGGATTAATCTTTCGCCGTATGCCATGATAAGGGCGATCGCAATGGCTATTAGAGCAGAAACCACTGCTAAAATAAAACTATTACGGGTTAATGTCCAAAATTGATCATTAAGAGTGACATCAATATTTGTGATGGTAAGGTGAAATAAATAGACTGTGGGGATAATAAAACCAAAAGCCACGGGTAAAGCACAGGATAGAAAAGCTAAACTACCTCTGCTCCAGCCCAACTGATAACGAGGCAATTTGTCGTTAGCCCCCCCCTGATAAAATTTAGCCTTTGCCCTAGACCATCTTTCGAGGAAAATTAAGAATACAATAAAACCCATAAGAAGAAGGGATAACTGGGCGGCAGCTTGTCTTTCCCCCATACCAATCCAAGTGCGATATATACCCGTCGTAAAAGTATTTACTCCAAAATATTGCACCGTGCCAAAATCGTTGAGGGCTTCCATCAATGCAAGGGCTAATCCTGCCATGATAGCTGGACGAGCAAGGGGTAAACCAACTTTAAAAAAACTTTGCCAAGGATTATTACCCAAAGAGCGACAGGCTTCTATGGTACATATAGACTGTTCTAAAAAAGCAACCCTAGCTAATAGATAAACATAGGGATACAAAACTAAGATTAACATGGCGATCGCCCCAGGCATCCCTCGTAATTCAGGGAACCAATAATCATTAACGGTTTGCCAATCAAAAATATTTCGCAACCAAATTTGTATCGGACCAAAAAAACTAAAAAGATTTGTATAGGCGTAACCCAAAAGATAAGCAGGAGAAGCAAGGGGCATCAAAAGAAAACACTCCAACCATTTCACCCCCCAAAAGTCCGTCATCGTCACCAACCAAGCACAACCCACCCCAATGATTAGCACTCCCACCGCCACCCCCATCATCAAAACAAAGGAATTAATAATGTAGGAAGATAAAACCGTTTCTATCAAGTGTTGCCAGATTTCTCTGTTATCACCAAAAATGCTGAAAGAGACAGTCAAAATGGGTACACTAATTAAAACTGCCACCCCCAACAGAGTGACATACCAAAGAAAAATCGGTAAGCGATGCCACATCTTAGAAAATTGAACCAAATACCCTACCCTTGCCTCTCTTTCCAACATCATCAACTATAGATAATCATTCTCAATATTATAGTTAATTTTATAATTGAAAATCAAATCAATTCTAGGCAGAAGTTAAAACCTTTCCTTTCTTCGCAGTTTTTTCCCGTAGGGCAACCAATAAAGAATCAACGTTCACCTTGGCATCACCAAAGAGCATTTTTGTATTTTCTTTATAAAATAAAGGATTATCCACCCCTGCGTAACCTGTGGCTAAACTACGCTTCATCACTACGCAATTTTGAGCTTTCCAAACTTCTAAGATGGGCATACCTGCGATCGCACTATTAGGGTCTTCCAATGCGCTAGGATTAACAGTATCATTAGCCCCAATCACCAATACTAAATCAGTTTCAGGGAAATCTTCGTTAATCTCATCCATTTCTAAAACGATGTCATAGGATACATTCGCCTCAGCCAATAATACATTCATGTGTCCGGGTAAACGCCCTGCCACGGGATGAATCCCAAAACGCACATTTACCTTACGACTTTTAAGAATTTTAGTAATTTCCGAAACTCCATGCTGGGCTTGGGCTACTGCCATGCCATAACCAGGGGTAATAATGACGCTTTTGGCTTCGACTAACATATCCGCCACCTCATCAATGTTGGTTGCCACCGCTTCCCCTACTTCTTGTTTTTCTCCAGAAACAGCTTTTTTATTACCTTCCCCAAAGCCACCGAGAATCACACTGATAAAAGAGCGATTCATCGCTTTACACATGATATAACTAAGAATTGCACCACTACTACCCACTAATGCCCCCGTAATAATTAACAAGTCATTATTGAGCATAAAACCAGCCGCAGCCGCAGCCCATCCAGAGTAACTGTTGAGCATAGAAATTACTACGGGCATATCTGCACCCCCAATTCCTGCCACAAGGTGCATACCCAGTAAACAAGCAATCCCTGTCATGATGAGAAGGGGTTGTAATCCTGTTTCGGTATTCAGGAAGTTATAACCGAGGTAAACCGTCGCCCCCAACATCCCAAGGTTGAGAAAGTGCCTAGCTGGTAACATCAGGGGTTTTGAGCTAATGATAGCTCGTAATTTTCCAAAGGCAATAATTGAGCCTGTAAATGTCACCGCGCCGATGAATACTCCTATATAAATTTCGATTTGATGGATAAATTCTTCAGCAGGGAGTAATCCTGTTTCGGGTTGTAAATAGTTGCCTACTCCTACCAAGACGGCGGCTAAACCGACGAAACTATGGAGGATAGCTACTAATTCGGGCATGGATGTCATGGCTACCCGTGAGGCTAACACTGCCCCGATGATAACGGCGGGGATGATGGCACCGATGAGCAAGCTATAGTTATTTACTTGTTGACTAAATGCTGTGGCGATAAATGCGATCGCCATTCCTGCAATACCATATATATTACCTTTTCTAGCGGTTTCCTGTTGAGATAATCCTGCTAGGCTGAGGATAAATAAGGCGCTAGCACCAATATAGGCGACTGTGATTAAATTCGAGTTCATATTTTTACAATGTGTTTTGTGTGTTTAATTCAGTTAACTATTTGATTTAAGAGGCTATGGGTTTATGCAAGGGGCTTAAGCCCCTTATTAATAGGTAGTTGAATCTTCGAGCATATCTTCTATAACAGGTTTTAAAGAAGGTAAATCATTTTTGATGGTGTTCCAAATAACAAGCAGATTAACGCCAAAATACTCATGGACAATTAAATTACGCATTCCTCTAACATTTTTCCAAGGAATTTGAGGATACTTATTTTGTACATCTACAGGTATTTTGTTACTAGCTTCGCCGATAATTTGAATGGCATACATCACCGCAAATTTAGTTTTTTCATCCTTACTAAAAGAATCAAAATCACATCCCTTCGTAAACATTTCAACACTATTTATGGCATTGAGAATATCAAGGATATAGTCTTTTAATTCTCTTTTCATAGATAAATAACCTCATCTAAAATGTATTTACCTATATGGATTTTAAGAGAATCTTTCATAACTAAATCTACTTTTTTACCCAGTTTTTCACTCAACAAATTTTGTAATTCACAATATTTAAACAAGCCAATATTATGATCAGAATGGAAGTTAACGATAATATCAATATCACTGTCTTCAGTTTCTTCTCCCCTTACATAAGAGCCAAATAAACCTAATTCTTCGATTTGATATTTATCTTCTATTTCCTTTTTTATTTCCCTAATTTTTGCTTGTAAATTAGTTAATTTTTCTGTTGAGTTAACCATTATCAATTATCCATTATCAATTCTTCTAAACATTTTGAGCATTCTTTGAGTCACTAAAAATCCTCCGCAGATATTAATCGTACCCACCAAAATTGCGATCGCCCCTAGAATAGTAGTAGGGGAAGAAATATCTCCAGAAATCTGTAACATACCACCGATAATAATGATGCCACTAATGGCATTTGTAACACTCATCAAAGGAGTATGCAAAGCAGGGGCAACATTCCAAATCACCTGCCAACCCACAAAACAAGCCAAAATAAACACCGTGAAATGGGATAGGAAAGACGTTGGCGCCCCGATACCAATACCCACTAAAGCCAAGATTGCTAAAATCGCCCATAATAAACCACCTTTACCAGACTTACTTGTTTTATCTTCTGAGGTGACAATTTTTGCTTCAGATTTAACTGAAGTGGCAGGGGAAGGTTGAGCAATTTTGGGTGGTGGAAAAGTAACATCCCCTTGATGGGCAACTAACGCACCTCGAATTACTTCATCCTCAAGGTTGACGGTAAATTTATCATTACCCCCCATATCCTTAAGCAGATGCCATAAATTCGTACCATACAACTGACTAGATTGACTCGCCATGCGACTGGGTAAATCCGTTAAACCGATGATTGTCACCCCATGATATTGATACACCTCATCGGGTTTTGTCACCTCACAATTTCCCCCCTGTTGGGCAGCCAAATCCACAATCACCGAACCTTGGCGCATGGTTTTCACCATCTCCTCGGTAATCAATTTAGGAGCAGGTTTTCCCGGGATAAGGGCAGTGGTAATAATTATATCGACTTCCTCCGCTTGTTCGGCAAATAAAGCCATTTCTGCGTCTATAAATTCCTTGCTCATGGTTTTGGCGTAACCCCCTTCCCCTGAGCCATCTTCGGCAAATTCTAACTCCAAAAATTCTCCCCCAAGGCTCTCGATTTGCTCTTTTACCACCAAGCGGGTATCAAAAGCCCGAACTATCGCCCCAAGACTTTTGGCAGCACCAATGGCGGCCAATCCTGCTACCCCTGCCCCAATTACCAAGACTTTGGCGGGGGGGACTTTTCCTGCGGCGGTGATTTGCCCAGTGAAAAATCTACCGAAATTGTTGGCGGCTTCGATGACGGCACGATAACCAGCGATGTTTGCCATACTAGAGAGGGCATCCAATTTTTGAGCCCTACTAATACGAGGCACTGCATCCATGGCGAATACCGTGGCTTTTTTTTCAGCTAATTGTGCCAATAAGTCGGGATTTTGGGCAGGGTAGATAAAGCTGATGAGGGTTTTATCTTCGGTTAATAATTCCACTTCTTCGGCTTCGGGGGGACGCACTTTGAGGATTATATCTCCCTCTTGCCATAGTTGTTCTCTATTTTCGATTATTTTACACCCTACAGAGGTATAAAGGCGATCGTCAAAATTGGCTCTTTCCCCTGCCCCTGTTTCAATTAAGACCTCAAAACCTAGTTTTTGCAATTTTTGGGCGGTGTCGGGGGTGGCTGAAACTCGACATTCATTCGGATAAATTTCTCTGGGAATGGCTATTTTCAAAGAAGTTTTTTTGTCGTCAGCTTCTTTGTTTTCTGCTAGTGTTGCTGTCATGTTTGCTCCCAAATAAGACGTTAATTTGCATCTTATGGTAATTTTTCGACTTTGAGGATTAATTTAAACTTATCTTAGGAATCGAGGTAAATTAGATTAAGTTTTTTGAAGTGTTGAAAAATATTAAGATAGATGGATTGCTATGTTTATTAAGATAGTTAGTATTAATTCAATAATAAAGAATGATCAAACAACTTGAAGACGTAATTGATAAAGTATCTAAGTTGTCAGAATCAGAGCAAGAGGCGATCGCACAGATGATTTTGACAACCATAGAAGTTAGAAAAAAATCAAATGCTTGGGATACCTTGGAAGAAATGGCTGGAATTATTGAAGCGCCTGAAGATTGGTCAGAAGAACACGCTCACTATCTTTATGGTACACCGAAAAATAAAATTGATGATGAATAAAATATTTCTTGATACTGCATTTATTCAAGCCATTTTAAATTGTCATGATCAATACCACCAATCAGCATTAAAACTATTGCCTTTGGTGAGAAAAGCCCAAACAATATTGACGACAGAGGCTATTTTAATGGAAGTGGGAAATGCTCTTAGTGCTTTTGATCGTCCTAAAGTGGTTAGCTTCATTAAACAATGTTACACCACTGAAAATATAATGGTAATTAACATAAGTTCAGAAATATTTAGTACAGGTTTAAAGTTGTTTGAATCCCGTCAAGATAAACAATGGGGATTAATTGATTGTATTTCTTTTTCGGTTATGGATGAACACAATTTGAAAGATGCTTTAACTTCTGATCGTCATTTTATTCAAGCTGGTTTTAATGCTTTACTATTGAATTAATCGATAATAAAGCGATCTAAAACATTATTAAGATTTGACTGAACCTGCCAACAAACCTCTGACGAAGTATTTTTGTAGAGCAAAGAATACCAGTAAAGGAATAATCATACTGATAAATGCTCCTGCGGTGAGAATGTGCCAATCTTGACCACGAGAACCTATCATATTGGTTAGTTGGATGGTAACGGGGGCAACGTCAGGAGTCCCTCCTAAATATACAAGGGCAACTAATAAGTCATTCCATACCCAGAGAAATTGGAATACCGCAAAAGATGCGATCGCCGGGGTTGAAAGAGGTACAATGATCTTGGTAAAAATTTTAAGATGGGAAGCACCATCCACCGCTGCCGCTTCGATTAAGTCTTTGGGTAATGCACCGATATAGTTTCTCAGTAGATAAATACCTAAGGGCATCCCATAGGCGGTGTGGGCTAACCATACTCCCAGAAATGAGCCTGATATGCCAAATATCCGATAGGCATTGAGAATGGGAATGAGAGTCATTTGTAAGGGTACTACTAATAAAGCAACGACGATGATAAATAGTAGTTGTCGCCCGGGAAATTTCATCCAAGCGAAGGCATAGGCTGCAAAAGCGGCGATCGCAATGGGGATTATAGTAGCAGGGATAGAGATAGTTAAACTATTTAAAAAAGCGTCTCCCATACCCTCGGCGGTTAATACGGTGATATAGTTACCCAAATGATATTGGGTAAAGTCGAAGGGGTGTTGAAAGACTGTCCACCAACCTGTCCTCAATAGGTCATCTTGATAGCGAAAAGAGCTAATCAATAAGCCGATACTGGGTAATGTCCAAATGAGGGAAATTATCACTAGGGTAATATGAACGGGAGTTTTTTCCCAAAATTTTTGCATTTTTGTTTTTTTCTTTCTTCTTTTCATGATAGCTAATAGTTAGGTGTTGATAAATAGGGGAATGGGGAATAGTTTTATTATTATCAATTCTCAATTATCAATTCTCCATTAATTACCTGAGTCTTTCTTGCTCTTGGAATCGTTTAATATTCGTTACCATCACAGGAATAATGGCGAGTAAAAGGATAACGGCGATCGCACTTCCCACCCCCACATTACGATAGTTATAGGTTTCCTTGATCATGCGACTAGCGATTACCTCTGTGCCTTGGTTACCCCCTGTCATCACAAAAACGATGTCAAAAACCTTCAGCACCAAAATCACCACCGTAGTAGCCACCACCGTAATAGTAGAACTAATCATCGGTACAGTTATTTTCCAAAAAATCTGCCACTCATTGGCACCATCCATCTTGGCCGCCTCAATGACATCATTGGGAATACCTTTCACTGCCGCCGATAAAATTACTAAGGCAAACCCCGTTTGTAACCAAATCATAATGGCAATGAGGGCAAAATTATTAACACTTTGTTCTACTAACCAACCAATTGGCTCGAATCCCAAAGAAGTGATAATCGCATTTAATAAGCCAATTTGAGGCTCATCAGCGGGGCGATAGGCATAGATAAAACGCCAAATGATACTCGCACCCACGAAGGAAATTGCCATGGGTAAAAAGATTAAAGCCTTAGTCCATTTTTCATACTTGACTTTGTCCATTAACACCGCCAACACTAAACCTAAACCAACACTCACCCCCGTTACCAATACCAACCAAAGAATATTATTGCGAAAGGCAATTAACATTGTTCTATCGGTAAAGGAAAAAATGTAGTTATCCAAGAATACAAAATTTTCTGACCTTCTATCGAAAAAACTGAGGTAAAGAGTGTTGATGGTAGGTATGACCAAAAAACCTCCCAATACGAAAATAGCAGGGGCTAAATAGACCCATGGCAGTACGGGCGATCGCCACTTTTGCGGTAGTAAATTGACCGCATAATTAAGGGCATAGAATATGGCAATAACTCCCCCACAACCGAGGAGGATTGCAACAATAACAGTGAATAATCGTTGTAGCATAGGTAGTTAAAATGAATAAAATTTTTAGTAAAGGTTGGGAATAGGGAATTTATGGTGTCAGAATATGATCCCCCCTAACCCCCCTTAATAAGGGAGGAAAAGTATATAAAAAGCTCTAACTATGACATAGAAATAATTTATAAAAGTAATTAAACCGATTTAGATTTACTGTAACCATAAGACTTTTTATAATGTAAATGCGATTGTTTACAAGAGAAACTTTTAATAATTAAAATTGCATTATTTTCTTTTTGTAAAATTACTAATTTTATTGCTTAACCTGAGTTGGGATTAGTCTTTTTTGATTAAGGAGGGTAACAATTGACAATTATGATCTCTTGCCTTTGGATCCGAAACTGAGATTACTTACTAAATTTCTCCCCCCTTATTAAGGGGGGCAGGGGGGGATCTAAATCTCTGGAAAACTATTCTCGATGTAGTCCAACACCTCCTCTAAATCAGCACCGCCGAGATAGTCCACCATACCAGTCCAAAAAGTACCAGTACCCACCGCCCCCGGCATCATGTCCGAACCATCAAAACGCACCACATCAGCAGATTGCAAAATCTCCGCCACCTGACGGGTAAGCTCATCAGGATAGACATCCAAGCTCACCTCTTGATGAGGACTAATAAAACCCCCTAAACTCGCCCACACCTCATGGGGAACTTTAGATGCTAAATATTCCATCAACTGCCTAGCTTCGGGGGTATCATTGAACATGGCAAAAGCATCCCCCGCCACAAGAATGGGTTGCCCCTGTTCGGGATTAATGGGGGGTAAAGGAAAAATTGCCACGTCTTCTCCTAATGTCACATCACTGGGGAAAAAGGAAGCGATAAAGTTTGCCTGACGGTGAAGATAACAACGGGGCGGATTTTCAAACATGGGGTTAACGGAATCGCCAAAGGGGGTACTTAATACCCCAACTCTACCCCCTCTCACATACTCGTTATGGAGGGCTATTTCGCCGAATTTTTCAAAGGCTTCTTTTACCCTAGGATCATTGAATGGTATTTCGTTATCTACCCATTGATCATACTCTTCGGCACCGATACTGCGTAATAAAATGTCTTCTACCCAATCAGTACCAACCCACCCCGTAGCGTCACCGCTTTCAATACCTAAACACCATGGTCTTTTTCCCTCGGCCACAATTTGATCGGAGAGGGCGATCATTTCATCCCATGTTTCGGGGATGGAGTAACCATGTTCGGCGAAACTAGCGGGGGGATACCATACCAGACTTTTCACCGAGGCACGATACCACAAACCATATACATTACCATCAACTTCCCCCAAACTCACCCAATCTTCCCCATAGGCATCAATCAAATCATCTAAGGACATGAAAGTCTCAAGGGGTATTAATTCTCCTTCTCTGGCAAAGTCCCTCATTAAACCGGGTTGGGGAAACATGGCTATATCAGGGGGATTACCACCATCTACACGGATGGGAAGGAGGGTTGCAAAGGCATCGGTACCTTCATAGACTACGTTAATACCTGTTTCCTGCTCAAAGGGTTCGAGGGCTTTTTGTAGTCGTTCTTGTTGTTCACCGATGATTACTCCCATTAGTCGTACCTCTGGGGGTCGATCATCTCCGTTGATTGTACAGGCAACGGTTAGGCAGATTAAACTTAGAAAAATGATTATTTTCTGAGTTATTTTCGAGATTTTCATAACATTTTTTTGTCATTGTATAGTGTTTAGATCCCCCCTAGCCCCCCTTAATAAGGGGGGAACTTAGTTTAGAGTTTTTATAAAATAATTTTTGAAAGAATATATTACGGATTGTGTAATATCGACTGTTCCCCGTTCCCTCAAAGGGTGATATTAACCTCAGTTTCGATGTCAAATAAATGAATATGAGTCATATCAAAAGTGAGATTAACTTTGTCTCCTGCTTTTAAGGGCGATCGCGGATCAACCCTTGCCACAAACTCCTCGCCACCCATGGTATTTAGATAGAGAATAACTTCATTACCCATCATCTCCCTAACTGTCACTTGTGCTTTCACAGGCTCAGGAATAATATCAGATACTTCATATTGAGGATCATGAATACTTTCAGGGCGAATACCGAATATATATTCTTTTTGGGGATATTGCTCATATTTTGCCATCAAAGATTCAGGGATGGGCAGGGAAAAATCTTCGTTTTCTAAAAATAACTGAGCTTCTTTTCTAATCAAATTTACCCTAAAAAAATTCATCGCCGGACTACCAATGAATCCAGCGACAAATACATTTTGAGGATGATTATAAAGATTTTCTGGGCTATCGATTTGTTGGAGAATACCATCATTCATGACGGCAATCCTTGTTCCCATGGTCATGGCTTCTACTTGATCGTGGGTGACGTAAACGAAGGTAGTTTGCAGTTTACTATGTAATTTAGCGATTTCTGTCCTTGCTTGAACCCTTAATTTTGCATCTAGGTTGGATAATGGTTCATCCATTAAAAAGACTGAAGGCTCACGAACGATCGCCCTTCCCACTGCTACCCTCTGCCTCTGTCCTCCAGAAAGCTCTTTGGGCTTACGTTTGAGTAAATGGGCAATGCCCAATTGATCCGCTGCGGTTTCAACTCTTCTTTGAATAGCACTTTTACTTTTACCCTGTAGCTGTAAGCTAAACGCCATATTCTCATATACGCTCAGGTGAGGATAGAGGGCGTAGGATTGAAACACCATGGCAATATTACGCTCTTTCGGTGGTAACTTGTTCACCATGCGATCGTCCAAATAGAGATGCCCCGATGTAATGGTTTCTAGCCCCGCTAAAAGACGCAGGGAGGTTGTTTTTCCACATCCTGAAGGCCCTACAAATACCAAAAATTCGCCATCATCAATACTTAAATTTAGATTTTTAACCGCAGTAAAATTATCAAACTGTTTACTGACATTTTCAAAAGTTATACTCGCCATTTTGAATTGTAGATTACTACTTCCTATTTCCAGAATAACCTGATTTTTTCATCTATGCAAATTTTACGATTATGCCAATGACTTCTTTTTCGGCTTTTTACCTAACTCAAAATCAAGGAATAGATATTAAATAAATATCGCTTTACGACTATTTTCTTTATTTTAAAATAAAGATTTGTTACCAATATTTCACTTATGTTATATTTTGACGATGTATTATTACACATTTTTCTATATAAAACAAGAATAATATTTATTTGTATCTTTTTTTTGAGAATTACTGAATATTATAAATAATAAAATATTAAAAACATTTATTCTGTTTTATTTAACTTAAAACCTTAATTAGTCTTGTTTCAAGAGCTTATTTTAAGTGTAATACGTAAGTATTTATTTTTTACGGTAATTACTATTCACAATTTTACCTAAAACCAAGTACTTAAATGATTTTATATAGTTTAAGTTCTTTATTCAACAAGAGGTATAGGGTTTATTTGTTTTAGAAATTTGCATTAATTTTTCTATTTTTTAGATTTATTTCGAGTAAATTTACTTTATAGCTAATTTTTTTACTTATTTTTTAAGTATTAGCCGTTATGAAAATAAACAACTATAATGAGGACACACACAAATTGATTTAATTAATTTCATTTTGTGATTATAAAATAAAATACTAAAATAGGAGCCTATTATGGGACTTAAAGATAAAGCTAAAGCAACTGCTAAAAATATTGAAGGAAAAGCTCAAGAAGCCATGGGAAATGTAACTGGTGACCCAGAAACAGAAGCCAAAGGAAAAGCAAAACAAGTGGAAGCAAAAGTTAAAAATGCTGGAGAAAGTGTGAAAGATAAGGCTAAAGATGTAATTGATTAATAGTCACTTAATCTAAAAAAATATAGTCCATAAAATAAAACCCAACTCTTTGATTAAGTTAAGATCTTTTTTAACTTAATTATTGATGAGGGAATTAATTAAAATGACTTTTGAAATCTAATATTTTGTAATGGAGTGTAATATGAATTTATTAAAACAATGGTCTAGTGTTTTGTTAAGAATTGGTTTGAGTATCGTATTAGTTATATTTGTTGGTGTTGGTTTATTTCCTTCCCAAAGTGCCGTTGCAACTACCCTAACTGAATCCACAAATCAATCTAGTGTTGAAATTGCCATGAATCGAGGAGATGCCATTAACAAGAATATTGAAGGTAAAGTCCAAGAGTTAAAAGGCAAAATCAGCGATAGCCCTCAAGATCAAATTGCGGGCAAAGCTAAACAAGCCCAAGCCGATGTAATGAATGCAGGACAAGACATCAAAGATAATGCAGGATTGAGTGGCAGAGCTAAAGCCGCAGCCAAAGACTCAGAAGGTAAAGCTCAAGAGTTAAAAGGCAAAATCACCGATAGCCCTCAAGATCAAATTATGGGCAAGGCCAAACAAGTACAAAGTGATGGTCAGAACTTTATTGAGGATATAAAAGATAACGTTCAAGACATTTTCAACTAAATACTAAATTATTTATTTAACAAATCAAATATAAGAATATGATCAATCTTATTTGGACTGTGGTTGGTGTTTTAATAATCCTTTGGATTTTGGGATTCTCCGTTCAAGTTGGAGGGAGTTTAATACATCTATTATTGGTACTAGCCCTTATTGGAGTTTTCTATAACCTCCTAACAGGAAGAAGAATACCTTAATTGACACTCCCACCACTAAGTTCCTTACGTCGCTATAGTGGGGGATTCTTGGTTCACGGACTCGCCGTTAGACGACAGGTTTACACCAATCGCCCAAGAGGGAAAATCTCCCCAAGCGTATGTTCCCGTATGCCCTACGG
>NZ_JBSZCP010000013.1:0-94288 GCF_054166785.1 Cyanobacterium sp. | reverse complement strand
TCGGGATATATCAGAAGCAGTAGTTTCTGAGCCTACCAACCCTCTGCAACTTGTGTTGTTTGAGTGGATGAACGGTCAAGTAATTGGCTGTTAGAATCCCTATCTTCAGCCGTTAGGCAAAGTTAGGGTACTTCAATAGTTAGTTGATTACTCGCTTTTAGATGCAAAAAAAATTCGGCACTCAATGTAGGATAGAAAGTGAAAACCCTTGAACTATGTAGCCTCGTTATAAAAAAAATTCATGATTAACAATCGTCTAGCTTTAAAGGAAAAATTACTTTCAACTATCAAAAATACAGCACTTAATATCAACATTAACCCTGACTATCCCATCACTGATACCATGATTAAGGATGGAGATGCTCAAATGATTGAAAATTTAACCACAAATCTCGAAGCGCTCAACCCTTTTCCCAATCCCTTACAATTTGCCACTAATTTACTCGATGGAATCTGGCAACTACAATACTCCTCGGCTAGGGAAATACGCTCTTTAAATAAACTTCCCCTTGGTTTTAAGTTGAGGCAGGTATATCAGATAATTAATGTTCAAAAGGTTTCTTTTTTTAATATTGCTTTTGTGGAACATAGTTCTAAAATAGTTAATGGATATGTTAAGGTTACCGCCAGTTTTGCTCCAAAAGTTGAGTCGGAGAATGCTCTGCCTACGGATACTATTAATGTTAATTTTGAAAAGAGATATTTATCTATCCAAAATATAGGAGGAATAAACACCCCCATTTTAGATCCTATTAAGGAATTTGATGCTCGTAATCCCCAAGGAAGAGTACCTAGTTTAAGGGTTACTTATATTGATCAAGATTTAAGGGTTGGTAGGGGTGGAGATGGCAGTTTATTTATTTTGTCAAGGCAGGAAAAGATGAACTAGCATTGATAAAACATTTTTTATCGGCGACGGGTTTTTTTGTGGGAATTATCCATCAAGTAGTTGAAGGGATAGTAAAGTAGGGGTGTCCATAGGCTGGTGATGATAGCAGAGGCGATCGCACTTTGTTGGTATTTAAGCCAAATATCAGCTAAAGGAATAGACGTTTGCAGACTATATTGGAGGGCGGTAATGGTATCACTGATAATCACCATGCCAAAGACAATTACCACGATGGAAATGGCATCTTCTTTTATATATTCATCTTCATAAACATTACTGGTAAGAAGGGCTACCACGGCTAATCCGAGAATATGGGTAGGAAAATCTCCACTAATGCCATCCCAAATTAAGCCTAAAGAAACCCCCGCCACCATACTTTGCCATAAATTTCTTTTTACGCTCCACACCACGAGCCAAATTAATAGCCAATTGGGAGTTACCCCTAATAATTCCATGCCTGGAATACGCCACATTAATAGTATGCAAGAAATAAAAACGGAGATGGAGATAACAAGGATAGGTTGGATTGTTTTATTTTTTAGAATCATGAAAATGTTTTGGAGTTATTTATTATCTACTTTCTCGGCCTTGAGGAATGGAAAAATTAGTATTGGAATCAAAATTGTCAAAAATGTTGGAACTGTCGGGGGGAATAAACATCTCATCATCCTCCTCCCTAGTAATTCTTCTGACGGGTACGATATAAAAAATTAACTCAAAATCTCGATTCATTTTCGAGCTAATGTAATCCCTAACCAAAGTTACCTGTCGAGGGGTAATTTCTTTATCTGTTTGCATGGTGACATTTATCAGGGGAGGGTTTTGTGTCCAGATAATTCCTACCCTCACCGCTTCCACGTCTTGCCCTACGGTAATGGTTTCATTGGCCAGTTGACGGTTAATTTCTTTCTCAATTTCTTGTTGTTGGATTAACTGAAAAAAACTAGCTCCCAAAGGAATAACTAATAAAGCTGTTGTCACACTAGCCCACCCGAGGGCTTTAGTGGCTTTGGTATAACCTGAGAGGATGAAAGCTACCATACAAGCAAGGGTAATGCCCAATAGGTTAGTGATATAAAGTAAAAATGCTCCCGTAGCATAGGCGTATAATCCCCCTGCCATGGAAATGCCCACCACACACAAAGGAGGCATAAGAGCAACGGCGATCGCAGTTCCCGCAAGGGTTTCACTAATTCCCGATCGCACTTTACCAAATCCACTGATTAACCCTGCACTAATGGCGATACCCAAATCAATGAGAGTCGGTTGGGTACGGGCAATAATTTCTGAACCCACATCGGGTAAAGCCACCACCCTGGCAATAAACCAAGATAACAAAAGGGCTAAAACCGTCGCCCCCACCAAAGAAAGAATAGACTTATTAAAAAGCCTCAAATCCGCCTCACAGGCAGAAAAAGCAAGCCCCCGTAAAGGTAACATCAAAGGAGCAACAATCATCGCCCCAATAATCACCGCCGCACTGTTGCTAAGTAAACCAAAGGAGGCAATGAGACAAGATGCAACGGTACATAGAATATAGTCCACTCCCCACCGAGAATCACTACTTAATTCCTGATGTAGTTTTGCGATACGGGTGGCGGAAACTCGGGGCAAAATACGGTTCACCGAGAGCTTTAACCATCGCCAAATCGCCCGAACTTTCTTGCGATTAAACCATTCTTCCACAAAATTCTGTACCTGTTGCCGAAGGTTAGATTGATTCATCTTTCAAATGATATGGGGTAGCTAAAAGAAATTATAATTGTAATGTGGTTTTGGCGGCCATCTGGGTTTTTTTCTTCTCCGACTCTGATAGTTTTTCCCCTGCTTGTAGACGGGTGGCACTGGTTTGTAGTACGGTTGCTCCGCTTTCATCCCCTAGTTGTAGGGCGGTTTTAGCGGCATTTTGTAGGAGGGTGGCAGCGCCTTTACTATCTCCCTGCTCAATTTTTTCTTGGGCTAGGCGGGTTTGGCGATATTTGGCAAGGGTAAGTAAGGATTTTTGAATTTCGGTATCATGTTGGGGTTGATATTGGGCTTGTACTTGAATATTAACGGCAATTTCTTCGGAGGTGAGGGTTTGCCCTTTTATATCGTCATATTGTACCTTAATCTTGGCGATCGCCTGAGAACCTAGGGATAATTTACCGAGATAGAGATTAGTTAAGATGGTGCGCTCAGTGGTCATCAAATCCCCTAATCGTACGGTATATTTGTTGGTGTAATCATCCTGCCGTTGTGGCTCTAATTCTACGGTTTCGGGGGCTACCTGCGCCATGGGTTTTAATTCCGCCATGCGTACATCTTCCCCTAATTCCATGATCAAGAAAGCATTGGTTAAACCTACGGACTCCATGCGGGTGAGCAATTTTTGAAATTCTTCCTTTGCCTGTTCTGCAAATTCGATATGGGTTAAAGTACCATTGGCACTATCACTAATGGCTTCTAATACTTTCTGATTCCAGTTGTTACCAAAGCCCATGGCGTTGAGGGTGATGTTATATTCCGAGGACATTTTGGCAAGTTTTAAACATTTTTCATTACTGCCATGCTCGTTTTCCCCATCGGTGAGGAGTAAGATTTGGGAAACTCGATTTTCTTTACCAAAACTAATTTGTTGGATGCCTAATTTCATCCCCTCATCAATGGCCGTGCCACCATCGGCGCGTACTTGGTTGATTTGGGTTTTGATGGCTTCTAAGTCTGCTACGGGTTGACTATTCACCACCACCGTGGCTTCATGGTTAAAACCCACCACCGAAACTCGATCTTCTGGATTTAATTTCTCGATAAGGGCGATCGCCGCTTGTTTTACGTTTTCTAACGGTTTACCCACCATAGAGCCGCTATGATCCAAAATAATACATAAGTTGATAGGTAAACGATTTAAGGATGAATCTTGTACAGCCTGAACACTTATTTCTAATTGTCTTTGGGTGCTGGTGTTTTCTGCGGAAAGATTAGTGTCATTAAGTCTTGCTTTTAGTAAAGGTTTCATAAGTAATTGGAATAATTTAATAGATTGTTAGTATCATTTTTATTATTACCGAGATTTTAAACTTTGATAGTAAAAGTTAATCTAATTTTAATTAACATTTAATAAACCCATGAAAAAAAGTATAATCATATTGGATGATTTAGACGAGCAAATAGTTTTTTTTAGAGAGCTTATTTCCGATTCAAACCATTCCCTTATTGATGTTAACAATGAGTCGGAATTACTTGACTTAATTTATATACAAACCCCTGAGCTTATTTTAATTAGTAATACCATTAAGGATCTTAATTGCTTTTTAGTGTGTAAAAAAATTAAACTTTTAGATAAGGGCAATAATATTCCCATAATCATTATTAATCGAGATGAACGTTATTTTAATGTAGAGCAAAGTTTTGATGCGGGAGCCGATGATTATATTAACTATCCTTTTGTCAAAAAAGAAGTTGTCCATCGTCTTAATCAACAATTACTTATCAAGAGTTTAAAAGATAATTTACGGGAAACAACCAATCAATTACATAAAATAATTCCCCATTATCAACGATTACAAGAATTAGTAGAAAAAAATAACCTAATAGTTAATAATAAAAGTAACGAAGGGCGATTGAATATCATTCCCCATCGTAAGTATTTTGAAGAAATGTTACAAAAGGAATGGTTAAGGGCTTCCCGACAAAGGACTTCTTTTTCTGATACTGAGGGTACTAATTTATCGATTATTTTGGCAAAAATTAATGATTTTCAATCCTACGAAGAAAACCACGAAAAGGAAATTGTTGATAGTTGTCTGCGGATTATCACCGAGGATGTAAAAGATACGGTGAAACGGGCGGGGGATATGGTGGCGGAGTTTGATCAGGATACCTTTGCCGTATTATTACCTAGTACCGATTCCATGGGGGCGTATAAGGTGGCAGAGGTCATCGGAGACCACATCACAGCTTTACAAATTCCCCATCATTTTTCCCCAGTCAGCGAGTTTATTACCTTCAGTTTTGGTTTAGCTACGGGTATTCCTACTCAGGCTATACCTTCTACTAATTTAATTGAGGTTGCTCAAAATTGTTTAGAAAGGGCGATCGCCTCTGGCAAAGCCAATGCTATTATCATCGATCAATTTTAAATTTAAAAAAAGTTTCTTTTCTTAACCGAGAGGGAACTTTAAAAAGTTTATTTATGGTTGAAAATACTTAAACTTTACACAAAAAATATCTAGGTAATTTAGGTATTTTCACTGTTATGAATATTTTGCTTTTTGGTATAATAGATATAGGTTTAAGGATTAATTTTTATATTTAACGTAGCACTGCTCGACACGAGAAGTAACCAAGTAATAAGTAACTTAACAAACCATCGCAAGGGCATTAGGCAACTCAGATTCTAACTTAATATTAGAAGTTTATCAATATAGCAAAACTAGAATTTAAAAAAGGCAAAGGTGATTATTATGTTACACAAAAATAAACAGTCAGAACAAGATAGCTTCGGGGCAAACTTCAAGTTTAAGCTCCTTTCTGTGTTGCACAATAGCTCTCAAAAAGGCTCTACCCTAGCGATGGGTGTTGGGCTTGGTGCTTTGATGATTGCAGGGACAACCCTAGCCATTGCCACTTCTAGCCAGAATAAAACTAATGTTACCTCCGATGAACAGAGCGCTCAGGCTGTGGCTGCGGCTGAGGCTGGGGTTGCCAGGATTCAAAATCTGTTAGCAGAAACCCCAGAACTAGCCATAGAAGATTGGTTTGAAGAAGACTCCAACGGTAATCTAGCCCCACTAGAAACAGAGGATATTATTGATAATATAGTATCTGGTTCTTCTGCGAGTCCAGAAAGTGGTGCTTGTGTACGTTTTGAAAGTGCAGCATCTGTAGATTTGTCGGAAGATAAAACAAAATTACTGGAGCAAAACCTTAATAAAATTGTCGGTAAATTATCTAATAAAAACCCTTGGTCTGCTATCGGAACAGATACTGAGTATAAAGTATCTAATTTCATTCCAGCAAATGTAACTGATGATAGTCCTTTTGCAACATTAACTATTCAGGGGAGAAGGCTTATAAATGGTCAACCTGTAGCAAATACTCAAATTAAAGTAGAAGTTCCTGTCGTCAAAAATACGGAAAACATTCCAGATGCAGATTCTCCTTTGCCCGGGCCGGTCGGATTATGGATTCAAGATTTTCAAAGTCCTCTAAATTCAGCAAACTCAAGAATAGAGGCAAATGTTCTTGATTCTAGTGGATGCAATAAGAATAATAACACCTCATGGGCATCGTTCTTTAGTAATTCTGCAAATAAATTACAATCAGCTTTCAATGCTAGTGATTTTACCGCTACAGCAGGAAATCTTGGTTTTCCTCAATTACCAAATGGAAACGAATATAATCCTCCGACAGATTCCTCTCAAGCAATACAATTAAAGTCATGTCCTACTCCTACTAACGGTGTCCGAGTCTTACCAGCTGCAGATCATAAGGCTAATCAAAATGGTGAGTATCATTTTCATTTAGACTTCGATAGTAGTAACTGTAGTATAAGTTTTGGAACGGGAACTGAACCTCAAACTTTTCACGTCCATCATAGAAAAGGTATAAAAATTAATACCGATAATTTAAATTTCACCAAAGAATCTCCCGATAGAAGATTAATTATTTACGGTAATAATGGGTTGATAATGAATGAAAATAAAAATACTCATTTAACGGGTGATAGGCCTCAAAACTATCAGATTTATGTGTATAGCGGACAAGTTGAAACCTCAGGTGGTGGTAACGCAACTCATGGGTTCATTTTTGCCCCGAATTCTCATGTAAAGTACAATGGAAACAATAACCATTTCGGAGCTTTGTGGGCAAAGTCTATAGAGTTTAACGGAGGTGGTAAAACTGGTGGAATATTCCAACGTCTCGATGCTTCAGGTATGGAATCATTAAAATTAGATCTTAACCCTACAGTAAATTATCAAGTAAAAAGTATTACTAACTGGACAAGAGAAAATCTACAATAAAGTGCGCTAGGTTTGATCCCCCTAAATCCCCCTTAACAAGGGGGACTTTTTTGTTTGGGGTGCGCTCAGGGTGTAACGTGCGATCGCCTTTATGAAGTCAAATAGTTAACTTCTTTAAATACCAAGACTTTCCAGAATAGACAACCGATTATTATAAAAATCTTCCGCTATTTCCTTAATATAAGCAATATTATCCTCCGCCTTCTCCAAAACCTTACCATCCTTAATCAACTTCTTATTTTGAGAAGAATAAATGCCCCAGACAAAATCAACCCCCTCCTCCCCTTGCATAACCGCTAATAACAATAACTGCTCAATGGAGGAAACCCCTACCCCACTACCAATAAGAGGAGAAGCCAAATAAGCCATCTCATCAGAGATTATCGCCCTTTCTATCACCGCAATGTTAAAAGCATTGGTGAATTGTTGCCTATATTCGCAGGTTTCATCATCCACCGCAGGATGAGCATAACCAATGGCAGTTAATACCATTAACGCTTGATAAATATTATTAATGGGGTTTTTCTTGAGAGTATCGTGGCTGTGCAACTCTTTCATCGTAGCAGGAGACTCCGCCAAAAGCTCACATATCGGCTCATAAATTTCCTTTTGTAAAGTGACATTGCCCACCGCAAAAGTATGGTCTAATTTGATAGTGCTAGGGGGTACAATCAACGCATAACGGATGTTTTCAATAATTTTGGTATGTTCTGGGGGGGTCATTTGTACTTGCCCACGGGCGAAAATATCTCGCCGAAACTGAGTGTTAATATAAAAATCCCTGACTACTTCTTTATAAATAGGATCTTTTATTGTATTTAACTCCGTTAACGCTTCTTGAGTTAAATTGAGAATATCAATGTAGTCAATGATATTTGCTGAACCAATAAAATTTAGTTTTGCCTCATCCAACTCTTGGGCAACCTCATCAAAATAAAAACTATTCCACTCTTCATTAAAATATTCATGGACTAAATAGTAACGATTTTGTTGCTTCAAACCTTCGTAACGGGGCTTTAGTGCTGGGTTTTGAACAAAATAACCT
Organism: Cyanobacterium sp.; assembly: GCF_054166785.1. Classification (NCBI taxonomy): domain Bacteria; kingdom Bacillati; phylum Cyanobacteriota; class Cyanophyceae; order Chroococcales; family Geminocystaceae; genus Cyanobacterium; species Cyanobacterium sp. Next base: position 86,349 of record NZ_JBSZCP010000013.1, on the reverse strand, counting down.
GCATTGGTATCTATCAATCTTTCGGTTAAATTTAACGCCTCTTCGATACACTGCAAAATCGGCTCGGAAGAATGTTTGCGATGACGTAACATTAAACCCTGCATAGGCATCGCTGCCGCCCAACCAGGTAGAGCATTATAGGAAACATACACCAAACCCCCCACATTCAATTTTTTCTTGATAAACTCCACAATGGCTTGACGATTTTCGGGAGTAATCCAACTATAAATACCATGTAAAACAATAAAATCAAACTGGGGTAAATCTTGATAGAGAAATTCAGTAAAACTATCATCAAAAAAATGTACATTTTGACTACCCGCAGACTTTGCCAACTTTCTGGCTTCGAGGATATGGTTAGGGTTAAAATCGTTGGCATAAAATTGGGCTTGGGGATAACAAGAAGCGAGAAGATTAGTGGTGTAACCCCTTCCACAGGCTAACTCACAATAGTTAAAAGGTTCATTTAAATCGGGGGGATGTATAGCTTTAATGGCTGTAGCGAGGGTTAGTTTGAGGGGGCTTAATTCTCCGTAAAATCCATAGGTATAGTTAATTTCTGAAACGTAGCCTTCTGTCCAAGCCATACAGTTATGTTAGGTAATGAGTCGATAATGTATATTTTATCATCAGAATATATCACCATCTTGAGAAATTTTATTCTTCCCACCCCCCTTAATAAGGACGGGGATTAATACATGAGTTCTACTTTATTTACTTAAATACGATTTAAAAGTAGCGTGGCGCGATCTCCATTTAACCGATGGAGGTGTGTGGGGTGCGATCGCCTATTATTATAAACTTGACTTAATTGTAATTACCAAATAGTTTTAATTTCGGTGTAAGAATCGAAAACAGAATCTCTGGTGATAATAGTAATATTTTCTTCTATCCCTTGAGCAATAATTAGTCTATCAAAAGGATCTTTATGATGCAATGGTAAAGTTGTAATTATATTCAAATGAGATAAAGATATAGGCAAAATTTCGATGTCATTAATTTTTATTTGTTGACCAATAAATTCTTGATAATCTTGAGGTAGAATCAACTTATTTATACTCACTTTAATCGCTATTTCCCATAAACTAGCGATACTTAATAATAAATCGACATCAGACTCTAGTAAATTAAATAAATGTTCAGGTATTTCTTCACTATCACTAATGAACCAAAGAAAAGTATGAGTATCTAGCAAAAATTGCATTACATATATTCCGTAAATTCTGGTAATGGTTCATCAAAATCAACACTTATTGTTATTAAATCTTTTGCACTACCACGAATGCGGCGCTTTTTGATAGGTTGATTAATTTTAGTTAACTTATAAATTGGTCGTTCATTTTCAGTAATAATTAATTCTTCTATCCCTTCGATAATTTTTTCTAAGATTTTTGGATTATCTTCTATTTTTTTTAATTCTATTTTCATTTTAAACTTGAAGATTGAATTTGTTGACAATGATAACATTTTTGACTATTTGTCCTAGTAGGGTTGTAGGATGATCTAGTTGCTTTAAGGTGCGCTGGTTATTCTATTTCTAAATTTGCCATTAAATCAGCGACAGTTCCACTTTTTACGTCCCCTTTCATAAAAGACTCACGGGAATCTTTTACTGCCATCAATATTTCTTCTTTTTGTTTACTTTTAAGACGATGATTGATAACTTGAATTAAATGCTCTTGCTCATTATCTGATAACAATTCTACTATTTTAATAACTGATTGAAAATTTAATTTCTCTTTGTTTAATACCATAATTTACAAGATATTTAGTAGTTTATATTATTTTAACATTGGGTCAAGGTGATGAGCTAGTTTTTTCATTTTTTTTGCTACTTGTAAGTAAGAAAAACCCGATAATCTACCCATTAAACCTCCAAAATTAAAGGATATTCAAATGTAGAGGGAAAATCTTGAGTATTTGAGGTAATATGGTTATTTTCTTTTTCTAATTCCCAGAGAATTTTTGCCACATCTTGTGCAATTTCAATGACTTCTGCAATAGTTTTTCCTTCTGCGACTAATCCTTGTAAATCTTTACTGGTAGCGATAAAGTATTCTTCTTTTTCCACTAATTTTTCAATGGTTAGTTTGATTAGTTTTTTCATTTATATTCTTATTTTTATTCATGGAGCATACTCAGATCATCCTAACAGATTAGTGAGGGTGCAGGATTTGCTCCCCTAAATCTCCTTTAAAAAGGGAGACTTTTTTGTTTAGGGTGCCCTGGGTTTGATCCCTGAAAGGAGCGAGTATAATAAAGTTACTGGATTTAGAGTATTTGGAGAAAAACTATGACAGTATCAAGTTCAGTAAATCTTCAAGAATTATATAAAATTGATGATTATCTTTGGATACAAGAAACTTTAAAATTATTAAAGGAAAAAAAGTTTGATAAATTAGACTTAGAAAATCTAATTGAGGAGTTAGACGACTTGGGCAGTGAGAAAAGACATAAAGTAGAAAGTCTTTTACAACAAATAATTAGACATTTATTACTATTAGAATATTGGGAAGAAGAAAGAGAAAGAAACTATCGTCATTGGAGGTCTGAAGTTACCAATTTTCGTGGTCAAATTAGTAAAAGAATGACAACCAATTTTTATAATTATTTATCTAATAGTTTGAATGAAATTTATGAAGATGCTTTTCTTTACGTTGTGGACAAATCAGGTTTAAATATTTTTCCCTCACAATGTCCTTACACTATCGATCAACTTTTAGATAAACGTTGGTTTCCCGATAACTAAACCCTAGTAGTTCAAATAAACTAACATTACCATGAGGAAATTACATTGATATTAAGGTGCGATCGCCCAGAGCCAAGTCCCCCGCAAAGTCGGGGGATTTAGGGGAATTAAACCCCACCGCCAAAGTCCTTATCCTTGACTCATGCCCATAATCTCGTAACCAGCATCCACATAAATCACCTGCCCCGTAATGCCACTAGATAAATCACTACACAAAAAGGCCGCCGCATTACCCACCTCCGTTTGAGTAACCGTACGCTTGAGGGGAGCAGTAGCTTCCACATGATGAATCATATCGAGGATGCCACCCACAGCAGAAGAAGCGAGGGTACGAATCGGGCCTGCTGATATGGCATTTACCCTCACATTTTGAGGACCTAATTCCGCCGCTAAATAACGGACACTCATTTCTAGGGCAGACTTAGCAATACCCATAACATTATAGTTGGGAATTACCTTTACCCCCCCTAGGTAAGTAAGAGTCACAATACTAGCCCCGTCAGTTAATAACGGTTTGGCCGCTTGAGCAAGACTGGTGAGAGAATAGGCACTAATATCAAGGGCGGTTTTAAAACCATCCCGGGAGGTGTTGCTAAAATCCCCCGTTAAATCATCCTTTTGAGCAAAAGCTAAACAGTGAATAAGAATATCAATCTTGCCCCATTTTTCCTTGATTTCGTTGAAAGTTTCTGCAATTTGGGCATCATCTTGGACATTGCAGGGTAAGAAAATACTGGGGTTGAGGGGTTCTACCAATTCTCCCACTTTTTTTTGAAAACGTCCTTTTTCATCGGGAAGGTAGGTAACACCGATGTTTGCCCCTGCCTTGTGCAGTTGTTGGGCAATACCCCAAGCAATGGAGCGATTATTGGCAATGCCCGTAATGAGGGCGTTTTTTCCTGTTAAATCTAACATAATGAATAAATTTTATTGATTGAAATAAAAGACTATGATCTGTAAAACCGATTAAACGATAAAATGGTTATCTAGTTTACACTTAAGCTATTTTCTTATAGAAAGCGTCATTTGCACGATCAATTATTAAATATTAATTACCATATATGCAACCAATACCCACTCAAGAGCAACCCCTCGCCTCGGTGTTTCGTCAGATAGGGGGCGGAATGTATAACCCTGTGATGGAAAAGTTTGAACGGGGTAAGACAATCTTTTTCCCTGGAGATCCTGCGGAAAGGGTATATTTTTTAGTCAAGGGCGCTGTGAAATTGTCTCGTTTATATGAGGCTGGGGAAGAGATTACCGTGGCTCTTTTACGGGAAAATAGTGTTTTTGGGGTTCTATCTTTGATTACAGGACAAAAGAGCGATCGCTTTTACCATGCCGTAGCATTTACCCCCGTGGAGTTACTATCCGCCCCCATTGAGCATTTCCAACGTTCTTTACAGGATAATCCTGAATTGTCTCGTCTCATGTTACAGGGTTTATCTTCTCGTATTTTACAAACGGAGATGATGATTGAAACCCTTGCTCACCGTGATATGGCTTCTCGTTTGGTTAGTTTTTTATTAATTCTTTGTCGTGACTTTGGCATCCCTAGCCTTAATGGTATCACCATTGATCTCAAATTGTCCCACCAGGCGATCGCCGAGGCCATAGGCTCTACCCGTGTTACTGTCACCAGACTATTAGGAGAGTTGCGACAAGATGGCATGATTTCCATTACCAAGAAAAAAATCACCGTCCATAATCCCGTAGCCCTAAGTCAACAGTTTGCTTAAAAAAACTTCTTTTTTCCTAACCACAGAAATCAAGCAATTTTCATTTATATATATTCAAAAAAAATAGGGTGGACATTGCCCACCCCATCAAATTAAATTACACAGATGTTAACTCTTTTTGAGCCTTAACTTCAGGATTTTCCGCCTCGGATGGAGGTACTACCTGCCAGAATTTAGGTAGATATTCCGACCAATTATCAAGGATTAATTGACCTTTTTTGCTACCTGTCTTCTCAACATGGTTAGTAATCAACCCTTTTAACTGAGCTTCCCCTTCAGGGGTAGAAATGCGCTGGATAGAAACAATTTCGGGGTTAACCTTCGCTTCAAAATTGCCCTCTTCATCAAGGAAGTAACCTAAACCGCCAGTCATACCAGCGCCCACATTACGCCCAACACTACCGAGGACAACGATTAAGCCCCCTGTCATGTATTCACAACAGTGATCTCCTGCCCCTTCAATGACCGCCGTAGCCTTGGAATTACGCACCCCAAAACGTTCCCCTGCTCGTCCATTGGCATACAATTCGCCCCCCGTAGCACCATATAAACAGGTATTACCGAGGATGACGTTATCAGAGGCCTCAAAGGTGGCATTGCTAGGAGGTACAATGACAATCTGTCCGCCGTTGATGCCTTTACCTACATAGTCATTAGCTTCCCCTTCGAGGTGAATATTCATCCCTTGAACGTTGAAAGCTCCAAAACTCTGTCCGCAAGTACCCTTAAAGTTGAGGTTTAGCTGTCCTTTAAAGCCGTAATCTCCATGTTGTTTGGCAATTACCCCCGCAATTCTTGCACCTACGGAGCGATCGGTATTTATGATCTTAATCTCTTTAGTAACGGTGCCATGGGTGTTAATAGCGTCGGTAATGGTACTATCCGCCAAAATTTCATCATCTAAGACATTACCGTTGGTGTGGGTATCGCCATGGTTTAACCAGTCACGATTAGTTTTGGTATCAGGGAGATTGGTTAAACAGTCTAAAACGAGAGCCTTGGTTTTGGCTAGTTGGGCAGACTGACGATAGGTTAATAAGTCACCCCGTCCAATGATTTCGTTTAAACTGCGGTAGCCTAATTTAGCAAGGATAGAACGCACCTCTTCGGCGATGAAGTAGAAGAAGTTAACCACATCCCCCGGTACCCCAGAAAAACGTTTACGGAGTCTTTCTTGTTGGGTGGCAACCCCCACGGGACATTGGTTGGTGTGGCAGACGCGCGCCATAATACAACCTTCGGCAATCATGGCAATACTACCAAAGCCATATTCTTCAGCGCCCATCAACGCCGCCATGATAATATCCCAACCTGTTTTTAAACCACCGTCGGCACGGAGTAAAACCCGATCGCGCAGTTGATTTTCCAACAGGGTGCGGTGTACTTCGGTAACCCCCAATTCCCAAGGACATCCAGCGTGTTTGATGGAACTTAGGGGAGATGCACCCGTACCACCATCATGACCAGAAATTTGGATTACATCGGCGTTGGCTTTGGCTACCCCGGCGGCAATGGTACCGATACCGATTTCGGCTACTAATTTTACCGATACGTTAGCGGTGGGGTTAATTTGATGTAAGTCGTGGATTAACTGGGCTAAATCCTCGATGGAGTAGATGTCATGGTGAGGGGGAGGAGAAATAAGGGTAACACCGGGTTTGGAACGGCGTAACATGGCGATATATTCGCTCACTTTTTTCCCGGGTAGTTGTCCCCCTTCTCCCGGTTTTGCACCCTGGGCCATCTTGATTTCTAGTTGTTGACCACTCATTAAATATTCAGGGGTAACGCCAAAACGACCAGAGGCAATTTGTTTGATGGCGGAGGCGGCGCGATCGCCCTTTTGCAATCCATTAAGATGGGGGAATAAATGATGTTTGCCATTTTCGTCCACTTCATCAATGAGATTTTGACGATTAGGATCTTCCCCCCCTTCCCCAGAGTTGGATTTTCCACCAATACGGTTCATGGCGATCGCAAGGGTTTCATGGGCTTCTTGGCTCAATGCCCCCAAGGACATACCCCCCGTACAAAAACGTTTTACAATGTCCTCTACGGACTCCACCTCATCAATGGAAATAGAATCTCGGTCAGAGTTAAACTCCAGTAAATCCCGTAAAGCAGTTACAGGGCGCTCCTGTAAATAGTTGCGATACCACTCGTAATGATCATAACCTTCTTGAGTGCCATAGGCAGATACCGCCTTATGTAAAGACTTCGCCATCTCAGGAGAGTTCATGTGATACTCACCACCTTTTTTGTAGTTGATATAACCGTAGTTTTCCAACTTCTTAGCTTGTAACTCAGGGAAGGCTTTTTGATGGAAAGAAATTACCTCATTAGCCACCTCACCCAAGGTTAAACCACCCACACGGCTAGTAGTACCCTTAAACGCCAACTCAATGACATCAACACCTAAACCGATACACTCAAAAATCTGAGCGCCATGGTAGGAAGCAAGGAGGGAAATCCCCATCTTAGAAAGAATCTTGAATAATCCAGCTTCAATGGACTTACGATAATTCTTAAAGGCTTGTACCTCAGAAATTTTCTCGATTTTTTCATTGTCCATCAACTTCTGAGTCTTGCTGTCATGCCACCAACTAGAAACCGTTTGCAAGGTAAGATAAGGACATACCGCCGAAGCCCCAAAGCCCACCAAACAAGCGTAATGATGGGTACTCCAACACTGGGCAGTATCTACCACCAAAGAGGTTTTGAGACGTAATCCCTTTTTGATAAGGTATTGATGCACCGCACCCACCGCCAACAGAGGCGGAATATAAGAAGTTTCTTCTCCAATTCCCCCCTTATTAAGGGGGTCTAGGGGGGATCTGTCACTCAGTACAATTACTTGATGACCTTCATTAACAGCCTTAAGAGCCTCATCACATAATCTTTCGACGGCGGATTTTAAACCATCAGGGCCATCACTAATGGCGAATAAAGTAGATAACTCCACCGTAGCCAAATCAGAATTTTTGATAAACTCCAAATCCGACTCAGACAACACAGGAGAATCAATTACCAGAGTATGGGCATTTTTCGGCTCAATGTGTAGTAAATTACCCCTTTCCCCTAGGTGCATCTCCAAAGACATTACCAAATTTTCCCGTAACGGATCAATGGGGGGGTTAGTTACTTGGGCAAAACGCTGTTTAAAATAGTCATACAATAAACGAGGTTTATCGGATAATACCGCCAAAGGAATATCATCCCCCATACAGAAAGTAGGCTCTTTGCCATCCTTTGCCATGGCAGTAATGATCATCTCTACATCCTCTTGGGTATAGCCAAAAGCAGTTTGTAACTGAACCAGTTCAGTCCCCCCCTTATGAAGGGAAGTTGATCCATCTTGGGCTTCAAACTCTTTTCTGTCAAGGTGTAAACGATACTCTTTTAACCATTGTCCATAGGGTTTTTGGGAAGCAATTTCCTGCTTAATTTCCCAGTTTTTGAGGAGCTTATTATTTTCTAAATCCACCACGATCATTTGACCGGGCCCTAGTTTACCTTTTTCAACAATTTCCGATTCATCTAAATCAACCACCCCAGCCTCGGAACCTACCACCACATAACCATCTTTAGTGATAGCATAACGGGCAGGACGTAAACCATTACGATCTAAACAAGCCCCTACGGTTTTTCCTTCACTAAACGCCAATAATGCAGGGCCATCCCAAGGCTCTTTTAATCCTGCGTAGTAATGATAAAAGTCGAGGATTTCGGGATATTTATCTAATTCGGGCTGATTTTCATAGGCTTCAGGCACAAGAATCATGAGGGCTTCGGGAATACTGCGCCCTGTACGCACTAACAATTCGAGGGAACTATCTAAATTGTAAGAGTCACTGTTATTCATGTTAACAATGGGGGTAACACCCTCAAACTCTTCCTTTGTCCACCCGGGTAGTTCTAAATTAGCTTCCCTGACGCTCATCCAGTTAATATTACCGATGAGGGTATTAATTTCCCCGTTATGTCCTAATACTCGCATGGGTTGAGCAAAGGGCCATTTGGGTACAGTGTTGGTACTAAAACGACGGTGATATACCGCAAAACGACTTTCGTAGGCAGGGTTACTTAAATCTCCATAGAATTTTTCTAATACATCTCCCTGTACTAAACCTTTATAAACGATGGTACGACAGGAGAAAGAACAGATATAAAAATCATCGCTTAATTTCTTCCCTACCCGGGAACGCGCAACGTATAAACGACGATCCAGTTCATCTCCTTTGTAATGCTTTGCCCCGGAGGTGACAATAATCTGCTCGATGCGGGGTTGATTTTCTTTTGCCTGTTCTCCTAATACGTCAGAATTTACGGGAACCTCTCTCCATCCCAAGGTTTTGAGGTTTTCTACCTCCACCATTTCCTCTACAAATTTACGCCCTTCTTCTGCTTCCTTCTCATCTTGGGGTAAAAATACCATGCCTACGCCCCATTCTTCGGCGGGGGGCATTTCAATGTTATTTCCATCAAACCATGTCTTAAAAATTTCTACGGGAATCCCTGTTAAAATCCCTGAACCATCCCCTGTTTGTCTATCAGCGCCACATCCTCCCCTGTGTTCCATACAGGCTAAACCTTTTAGTGCGTCTTTTACCAATTTATGGGATTTACGATTATCTTGGTAGGCAATAAAACCTACACCACAAGCATCTCTCTCTTTTACTAGCCAAGGTTGTCCTTGAAATGGTGTTAAATTGCTATTATTGTAGTCGTTCATTATATATTGACCTTATACGCTTAGATTCGTTATATTACTTCATGATGGTTATCATAATTTAGCACTTTTGTAAGACAGGGCTTTACCTTACTCAATAACCATGGTGATATGTTTCTACTATTATAAAGAATTGTTAAGGCTTTTTTAGGTTTTGTTATCAATTATTTACTTATTTTACGATCGATCAGAAGAAAAGATAGTATAGGGCTTAAACAATTGTTCTAACGGAGTTTTTTTCTTGCTATGCTCTCTGTTTTTCTCTTAAATCAATTGGTCAATAGAGACTATAATGGGCAATAATTAGGATAAATAGTATAAAAAATCAACTAATAATAATAGTTAATTAGGTTAGGAGGACAAAGCAAAAATGAGTGATTTGAGTCCCTACAATACCCTTGGAGTGGAAGAGTCAGCGTCTTTTGAGGAAATCCAGAGGGCAAAAGAAATTTTGTTGAAAGAGAATGAGGGCAATGCTCAAATCAGGGATGATGTGGAAATAGCTTATGATGCCATAATTATGGATCGATTGAAGTTGAGGCAGGAAGGAAAGATTAAGGTGCCTGAACAAATTCGATTTCCTGAGAAGGTAGTGGAGACAAAAAAATCCCCTATTTCTTTTAATTATTCCAAAAATAAAAGTCAATCCCCTAATTGGTTAACTGATTTACTTGATCAACCTTCGATGCAGGAGTTGAGCATTAGTGGTTTAATTTTCTTGGGCTTAATTTTGCTTAGTGTGTTTAGCCAAGATTCTCAAATTTTACCTTTGTTGTTAACCTTTGGTTTGGGAACAAGTTTCTTTTTTGTGTTTAGAAAGAGTAAGGCTTTTTGGCGCTCGGTGGGGGTTAGCTTTTTTGGTTTTGTGATTGCTATTTCTGTGAGTAGCTTATTGGCTACGGTGGTGGCTAATTCTGGATTGAGTTTAGGTTTTTCTAGTGATCAATTTGTGAGTCTATTAACTTTTTCTTTTTTGTGGTTATCGGCTAATTTTACTCGTTAGTTTTAGGGTTTGGGGCAAGGGGTTTAAACCCCTTGTTAAAGAGATAGTTCCCAATCTAATTGATGATAGTGGGCAATGCTCCCCTAACCATTAGTTTTGAACTGGTGAGCGATGAGGGGGATAAAATTTGTTGACGATTAGGGCAACGGGTATCATGGGTAGTACGGGTATTAAGCAGATTAACCACTGGGTTAGGTCAAGGGGTGCTGTACGGAAAAGGGTATTCATAAAGGGAACTTGACTAAAAACAATTTGTAAAACGACTGCCCCAATGATGCCGTAGGAGATGGCGGAGGCGTTGCCTAGGGAGATGTTTTGTCCTTTTAATTTAGCGATCAAGGAGTTACCTAGTTCGCTGACACTGATGAGGTAGATAATTCGGGCTAAAACGAGGGCTTGGATTGCCATGGTACGGGCGATCGCCAAGGAGTTGTCGGCATCACTGTAGTAGTCTTGCGCCCATTCAAACATCCCAAAAATGAGAATCCAGTTAAAGGCGGAAATAGCTAACACCCGTTTTAAAAGATTACCAGAAAGTAACCCTTCGTTAGGATCTCTGGGGGGGCGTTTCATGGTGTCGGGGGATTTGGGTTCAAAGGCGAGGGGTACGGTCATGGTGACGGAGTTGATCATATTCAGCCATAATACTTGTAAGGAAAGAATCGGTAATTCTCGGGCTAAGAGCGCACTAATCAGAATGGTCATGGATTCCCCCCCATTCACAGGAAGGAGAAAAGAAATGGCTTTTTTAAGGTTTTGGTAAACCGTGCGTCCTTCTTCCACCGCTGCTTCGATGGAGGCAAAATTATCGTCCGTGAGGAGCATATCCGATGATTCCCTTGCCACATCTGTTCCTGCTTGACCCATGGCGATGCCGATTTGGGCTTGTTTGAGGGCGGGGGCATCGTTGACTCCATCCCCTGTCATGGCGACGATTTCTCCCTGAGATTGGAGAATTTCCACCAGTTGTAATTTTTGTTCTGGTGCTACCCTTGCAAATACGGAACCGTCGATAACGGCTTGTTCTTGTTCGTGGGGTTCCATTTTGGATATTTGTTTCCCTTCAAAACTGAGGAGATTACCGTTTTTGTTAATGCCAAGACGATGGGCGATCGCACTGGCGGTGGAAATATGATCCCCTGTAATCATTTTTACCTGTATTCCTGCATTTTGACAGGCATGGACAGCGGCAATGGCTTCGGCACGGGGGGGGTCAATCATTCCCTGTAAACCAATAAAAACCAACTCTTCTTCCAAATCATCATGATCAATGGAATGTTGATGATCAGGGGCAACTTTACGACCAAAGGCCAGTACCCTTAAACCTTTTGATGCCATGGATTCTACCTGTTCAAGGATAGTCTCTCTATCTAACTCCATAAGATTACCCTGAAGATCATAGGCTTGGGTACACCGTTCCAACATTTTCTCCACCGAACCCTTCACATAGATAACCCTGGGGGTATCGGGATGATGTTCGCTGGTGTCATGGAGAGTCGCCATGTATTGATAATCCGACTCAAAGGGAATAGAGTCAAGGCGAGAAAAAGTATTATTAAAATGGGCTTGATTGTAACCAACCTTAGAAGCTGCCGTAATTAAAGCCCCCTCCGTAGGATCTCCGATCACAATCTTATAATTATCCTTCCGTTTTAGCTCAGAATCATTACAAAGTAAACCACACATTAAACACTCTTGGAGAGCAAAGGGTAAATCCTCCACTATTTCTTCCCCTTGTTTAATATCACCCTTGGAACTGTAACCACCCCCAGTAACGGTATAGCTTTGTTGCCCTGCATAGATTTCCTGCACCGTCATCTGGTTTTCCGTCAAAGTTCCCGTTTTATCAGAACAAATAACCGTAGCACCCCCCAAGGTTTCCACGGCGGGTAATTTACGTACGATGGCATTTCTGGCCGCCATGCGATTTACCCCGATGGCCAAGGTAATGGTTACCACCGCAGGTAAACCTTCAGGAATAGCACTTACCGCCAAAGCGACGGCTGCTTCAAACATTTCCTCGGGGGCTTGTCCTCGCCCGATACCTACCACAAAGGTAAAACTAGCTAAACCAAGGATGATATATAGTAATACATTACTAAATTCGGCAAATTTTCGGGTTAAGGGAGTCATTAAATTGACGCTTTTCTCCATGGATTGGGAGATTTTACCCACCTCCGTATTTTTCCCCGTGCCTACCACTAAGCCCATGGCTTGTCCAAAGGTGACAAATGTTCCTGCATAGGCCATATTGATTCTATCGGCTAGGGGAGTATCTGAGGGTAACACCTCCATGGCTTTTTGGACGGGTACCGATTCCCCCGTGAGGGCAGATTCATCTACTTGTAAGTTACGAATATCAAATAATCTCACATCAGCGGGTACTTTATCCCCCGATACTAATTGTACGATGTCCCCCGGGACTAAATCCTTGGAAGGTAAACGAATTTTTGAGCCTTCCCGAAATACGGTGGCATCGGTGGTGACGGATTTGGATAAGGAGTTGATGGCATCTTCTGCCTTAGCTTCTTGCACGTAGCCAATAACGGCGTTAATTACCGTTACCCCCCAAATTACCCAAGCATTAGTCCATGAGCCTAAAAAAGCCTTAACCGTCCCAGCAATGATGAGAATATATAGCAAGGGTTGATTAAACTGTAATAAAAACTTGAGCCATTGGGGTTTTCCTGCCTTGGCTTCTAGTTCGTTGTATCCGTATTTTTCATAACGGTGGGCTACTTCTTCCGGGGTTAAACCCTGCGTCAAGTCCGTAGCGAAGGATATACTCAGTTCATCCTCGGGTACATCATGGTAGGTATTTTTTGTAATAGAGGTCATATTGTTATCAAATATAGATATTATTTGACCCTATTCTATATTGTCCATTGTTAATTGATAAAGTAACATCCAAGGGCGATCGCCACTATAGCCCCCATAAAGGTATTAATAATATTCACCACCTCATTAGTTAACCAATCAAAATTATCCTGAAAAGTAGCCCCCACAAAGCTCTCAAAATTTGTCGCCACAAAAGCCGATATTATACAAATCAATATTCCCACAAGACTAATCAAACCCAACACAGAGGCTAGATACGCAATAATCACACTAGCCACCACCCCAGCCAGAGTACCCTCTAAGCTAACAGCCCCCTCCGTACCCCTCGGCACAGGCTTAAAAGTAGTAATTAAAAAAGTCCGCTTACCATAAGCCTTACCCACCTCCGAAGCACAAGTATCCGATAACTTAGTGGCAAAACTAGCCACATATCCCAATACCATCAAAGGTTGCCATACAGAAGGAAAGAAAAAATAACCAAGAGCGCAAAAAGTCGCAATCAAAGCACTACCCCAGACATTTTCTGGACCCCTTACCCCATCCCTTTTTTCCGCAATACCTTGTTCTTGTTTTTCCTTCATGCCAATGCGGGTAACACTTGAACCCACAAAGAAGTAAAACAAAACCACCAAATAGCCCTGCCAACTCAAACAACCCCAAACAATCACCCCTAACAACCAAGCATTAAGATAACCAGCCACCGTTAAGAGTTTTTTTGGCAAGATAAAAGCCAAGGTAATTAAAACCGTATTAATAATAATCCCCACTAACCAAGAATTTGACCAGTCCAAATTAATATTCATCATAAACTCTCCCATTTAGCTTAGTTTTTGCACAAAAAAGGTGGGCATTACCCACCTAAAAGGAATTATTGCTCAGTTAAATAACCTAAATCCTTCAACCCTTGTAAAACTTTATTAACACTCTCATCCAACTCCTCTAAATCTGTTCTACACTCAATTTCAGGACTTAAAGGAGGCTCATAGGGGTCACTAATACCCGTAAACATCTTAATCTCCCCAGATCTAGCTTTTTTGTATAAACCCTTTACATCTCTTTCCTCACAAGTAGCAAGGGGGGCATTTACAAATACTTCCACAAAGTTACCAATTTTGCTTTTTACTTCTTCTCTCACTTCACGGTAGGGGGAAATGGCGGACACGATGACAATAACACCATTACGGGTTAATAAATTAGACACAAAACCAATACGACGGATATTTTCGTCCCTATCTTCCTTACTAAAACCCAATCCTTTGGTTAAATTTGTCCTTACAATATCACCATCGAGGACTTCTAATTTATAACCTGCATCCTTCAGTTTTTGTGCTACCACTTGGCTAATGGTAGTTTTTCCTGCACCACTAAGCCCTGTAAACCAAACTGTTACGCCTTTATGCTCCATTACTTTGTTAATTTATTAATTTTTATAATCAATTTTTGCTTAATGTATTCTACAGGGTGTGTTAACAATTGACAACTTTAGAAATTGATAATTGATAGTTGATAGTTGATAATTAAAATGAGTTAAATTATTGTATATTTAATTCATAAATTAGAACATTTTTTTCAAACCTTTATATAGCTAATGTTTTAATTGGCTATTTTTTAAAAGAATGATGACATTTTTAGGAGGAAAAGTTATACTAAATTAGTATATAATAATTGCAATTATATTTTTAATTAATGAGTAATATTTTAATTTGGTTTCGTAATGATCTTAGGGTTCATGATCAAGAATGTCTCCATAGAGCTATCTCCGCAGAGCCTAACCATATTATCCCCTTTTATTGTTTTGACGATCGCACCTTCGCTCAAACATCATTTGGCTTTCCAAAAACAGGAAAATATCGAGCAAAGTTTATTATCGAAAGCGTAACAGATTTACAAAAATCTCTCAAAAAAATAGGTAATAACTTAGTAGTAAAAAAAGGAAAAACTGAAAAAGAAATTATCAAACTCGTTGAACAATATAAAATAACAGAAATTTACTTTTCCCAAGAAGCCACCGCCGAAGAAATAGCCATAGAAAAAAAACTGACCAAAATTTTAGACAAAAAACAAGTCAAAATAAAAACCTTCTGGCAAAGTACCCTCTATTTTCCCGATGACCTACCCTTCAGTATAAAAGAATTACCCGACCTTTTTACCAACTTCCGCAAACAAGTAGAAAAAAAAGCCGAAGTATATAACACCTTCAAAACCCCCCCATCCCTTCCCCCCCTACCCGAAAACATTGACATCGGTAAAATACCAACATTATCCGACTTAGGCTTAGAAGAATTTGAAAAAGATAGTAGGGGAGTATTAACCTTTGTGGGTGGAGAAACCGAAGCCCTCAAAAGACTACAATATTATCTTTGGGAAACAGACAATATTGGTAGCTATAAAAAAACCCGTAATGGTATGTTAGGGGGAGACTATTCCTCCAAATTTTCCCCATGGTTAGCCCAAGGTTGTCTTTCACCCCGTCTTATTTATACCGAGATAGAAAAATATGAACAAGAAAGAGTCAAAAACGACTCCACCTATTGGCTAATTTTTGAACTATTATGGCGCGACTTTTTCCGCTTTACCTGCCTCAAATACGGCAATAGTGTCTTTCATAAATCAGGATTACAAAATATCCATATTCCATGGCAAGAAAACCAAGACTTATTCGAGTTATGGTGTGAAGGAAAAACAGGTTATCCCCTCGTAGATGCCAACATGAGAGAATTAAGCGCCACTGGTTTTATGTCAAATCGAGGTAGGCAAAACGTTGCTAGTTTCCTAACCAAAAACCTCGGTATCAACTGGCAAATGGGGGCCCAATGGTTTGAGTCTTTATTAATCGACTATGACGTATGTAGTAACTGGGGTAACTGGAATTACACCGCAGGGGTAGGTAATGATGCCCGTGGATTTCGCTATTTTAATATTCCCAAGCAGTCAAAAGATTATGACTATCAAGGGGATTATCTACGCCATTGGCTACCAGAGATTGCTTCTATTAAAGGAGAAAAAATCCATGAACCTTGGAAATTATCAAAGGAAGAACAAAGACAATTTAAGCTACAATTAGGAGTGAATTATCCTCGTCCAGTGGTAGATTTCTTTAAATCTGTCAAACATAACGAAAAAGTTTATTTGGGTAATACTCCATGAGTACAGTTTTAATAGTAGAAGATGATCCGATTAATTTAAAGGTGTTCTCTAAAATCCTTACTAAAAGAGGGGGGTTAAATGTCGTCGGCACCGAAAATGTTGATGAAGTTTTGACGGTGGCAAATTCTGGAGTCACAAAAGTTGTGTTAATGGATGTATCTTTGTCCAACAGCTACTATGAAGGTGAGCCTGTGGATGGTATAAAAATAACTCAACTATTAAAAGCCAATCCCCTCACCCAAAACATTCCTGTGGTTTTAATTACTGCCCATGCCATGGAAGGAGATAAGGAAAATTATTTGAGTCTTAGCGGTGCTGATGGATATATCACTAAGCCTATTATTGATCAAGATGAATTTGTTAGGGAAGTAAAGTTTTTTATGACTGGGGATTGGAAACTGTCTGAGAAAGATTGCTAAAAGTCAGAGGGATAATATTTAATTATAGGGTAATATTTTTACTAAAAGTTATTTTTCTGTAAAATTAATGTAACTTTTTTTTCGTTGCTTTTTTTTCTTGTACGATTATTTCTTAATAATCTATTTTTGGTTTTGATAGCATTTTTCGTGGCTTTATTTTAGTTTTTACTCAATATCAATCTAGTATGCTAAATTTGGGAATAATAATGTATCTTGCTATTATTTTTAGATTATGCTAAGTCATTTTGAAGTATCTAAAGCTAGGGTGAGACATATCGCAACCCTAAATCATTTGTGAAAACCTAAAAGTAAGTTTCCCCGTTATTAAGCAGGGTTAGGGGGATTATATACCATGACTCATTGGGGATAGCTATATTCTTATTTTCCCCTGAGTTTGTGCCTTAAGGAGAGAAGCAAAAGTAATGATTTTTATATAATTCGGGCATCTCAACTTCCCTCGATAATCATAGGTAATGGTAGTCATAGTTTTATAATTATACATTTACTGTAGCTCAATGATATTTTATGGTCAAAATCACTAACACCTGAAAATTTATCTAATTTTTGATTGAAGTCACTATAAATGTCTTAAATAATGGATAAAATAATAAATCTTAATAATTTGAGGACAAGGGATTAGTTGAGTAGTTAAACATAGGTTAATTTTTTCTATACTTATAAATATTTTATCTATGGAGTGGGAGGGATATTTTGATTATCTATGGAGCATATATTTTCCATATAAAGAGTATGAATAAGTGATTTTTTATATTTTCTTTCTAACTACCTAGGATAAAAAAGCCCATATTTCAGCATAATAAAAATTACTATTATGGAACAACAAGATATTTATTTCCATAAAGAACGGACATAGTATTTTTTTTGTATATTTTGATACACTATTGTTTTAGAGTAGTTTTATATCAATTTTAGATTATTTATCATCGTTTAGAGTCGTTACCAATAAATAATGTATAGATAAACTTTTATATATTCTTGGTACAATATATTATTAATAAAATTAAACTTATCTTTATAAAATCTTTATTACATCTTTATAAAATAGGTCAACAATGTTTATTATATTAGTATGTGAATAACAAATAAATTATTCATAATATTTAACCTCATTTTATATAATCAATAATGTCATCAATGCCAACCTCAGATTTGAGTGGTATGTTAAGCTGTTTTCGTGCCTTGTCAGACCCCATAAGACTCAATGTGATAAAGTTATTACAAGAAAAAGAGATGTGTGTGGGAGATATTTGTCTTGCTTTGAAAATTGCCCAGCCAAAGTTATCTTTCCATCTTCGAGTTTTGAGGGAGTCTGGATTATTACAAACAAGGCAAGATGGGCGCTGGATATATTATCGTCTTCATCCTTTGCAATTTCAGGCTTTAGTTGAATCCTTAGCTGATTTCACCACCATCGACTGATAAAATCAAGATGGAAAAACAGAAATTGGAGAATGATTACGATGATAAAAAACCAAATTGCTTTCCTTGGTTTAGGGGTTATGGGTGCGCCCATGGCAGTCAATTTTTCCCATCATAATCTGTCTATCAAAGCATGGAATCGTACGGGCGATCGCCCCTGGTTACAAAATATAGCCAAATCAGGGGTTACCATAGTCAAATCAATTCAGGAGGCGGTGGAATCTGCCTCTATAATTTTCACCTGTTTAGGAGATGTACCCGATGTAGAGGAGGTCATCTTTGGGGATAATGGTATTGTTAGCCATGCTTTGCCCCATAGTATCATTGTAGATTTTAGTACCATTGGTTCTCAGGGGGCAAGGGCGATCGCCCTTAAACTCAAACCACATAACATTCGTTTCATGGATGCACCCGTATCAGGGGGAGACATAGGAGCAAAAAACGGTACTCTAACTATCATGGTAGGAGGGGAGAAAAAAGACTTTGAAGAAATTAAACCCTATCTCGAAATGGTAGGCAAAAATATCACCCATTGCGGAGAAGTAGGAAGCGGACAAGCGGTAAAATTATGCAATCAAGTATTAGCATCCCTACACATGGTAGCCCTCTGTGAAGCCCTACAACTAGCCAAAACCCAAGATATTGACCCTACCCTCATTGTAGATGTTTGTAGCACAGGCGCGGCAGGTTCATGGGCCTTAACCAATTTAGCCCCAAAAATCATTAACCAAGACTATCAACCTGGTTTCATGGTTAAACATATCCTCAAAGACTTACGGCTAGTCAAACAAGTAATGGAAAACAGCGAAAACTACCCCGGAATTAACCTAGCCCAGCAACTATTTGATAAAGTCGCCCAGTTAGAAAATGGTTATTTAGAAGGTACTCAAGCCATGATTAAAGCCTATACTCAAGGTGATCAATAATAGATATTAAAAAGGATTAATTTCCGCCACCTTCTCTAAATTATTTGGCAAATTTTCTAATTGATCTATAGAATTATTTAATGGATCATTTTCTGATAATAATTGATAGTAAGGACATTTTTTTTGACAATTACTTATATGACTAAAATTCCCATTAAAATCTAAATAATCAGCCATAGATTTCTCCATCCTATCAAGGACATTATTAATATCTTGACGATTTTTTTCGTGCATTCTATCACTATACTGAATCGTCATACTTTGAATTTTATGGGGCAATTTTACAAACCAATAAGTCATGCTTAATTGAGAAGGTTCATAATTCATCTTTTCCGCCAATACATACAAATATAACTTTGTTTGCCAATTATTTCTTAACTTATCCCCATTTTCAGGTTGTAAAAATGTCTTCCAATCATAAATAACAGCTTGATTTGGATATAAAATTAAAAGATCATAAATAACCGTAAAAATATAACTTTTAAACTTTAGTTGTAACTTATACTCTGCTTCCCGTGCTTGTACCTCCGAAGAAGTCCAAATATTTTGAGTCTCATGGACAAGGGCTTCTAAAGACTGTTGAAAAGACACATCCTCATAAACAAAACTGTCTAAAGGTAAACCCAAATGATATTGCTGCATTAATAAGTGAAACTTCTTTCCCCATTCCCCTTTTTCCTCTTGAACAACATTACTAAGGGTGCTAATTTGTTCTAAATATCTTTTTTGAAATAGAGGAGGGCAAGTCTCAAAAAGATTAAGATGGGTTTGAGATAAGGATTGATAAATTGTCACAGTTATATAATACTAAATCCTGTTTTAATAATAAACTTTCACCTATTTTTTTTGCAACGGGCTTAAGCCCATTGTTCGTTTTATTAATATACTTTTCTTTAGGATTAAATATAAAAAGTGGACAATTAACCTTTCACATTATCAATTATCCACTCTCAATTATTAATTAATTCCCTACGCCTTTTCTAAAACTAATTTAGAGCGTTTTATTTCCTCAGGAATAGTAATAGGATAATTACCATTAAAACAAGCAGTACAGAAATGTAAAGGGTTTTCCTTAGTCACTTTTAACATTCCTTCTTCCGATAGATAGCGCAGAGAATCTACCTCTATTTGTTTTTCTATCTCCTTAACCGACATATTAGCCGCAATAAGGTGATCCTGACTATCGGTGTCGATACCATAAAAACAAGGATGGGTAACAGGAGGAGAAGAAATTTTCATATGTACCTCTTTTGCCCCCGCATCCCTCAAAGCCCTAACAATTTTACGGCTAGTGGTACCCCTAACAATGGAGTCATCGATAATAAGGATTCTTTTGTTTTCTAAAACATCCTTGAGGGGATTAAGTTTCATTTTAATGCCATGCTCCCTCATGTGTTGGGTAGGTTGAATAAAAGTTCTGCCCACATAGCGATTTTTAATTAACCCCTCTTGGTAGGTAATGCCACTTTGACGGGAATAGCCGATGGCTGCGGGAATACCTGAATCGGGTACGCCCATGACTAAATCTACATCTACAGGAGATTCTTTGGCAAGTTGTTCCCCTAATCGCAGACGGTAAGCATAAAGACTTTCATTACCCATGACACTGTCTGGGCGGGCAAAGTAAATCATCTCAAATACACATAATTTTTGTTCAGGGGTTGCCCAATGGCAAGAGGATAATCCTTCTTCGGTAATCCAAACCAATTCCCCTGGCTCAACATCCCTGATATATTCCGCACCGATGATGTCGAGCGCACAGGTTTCCGAGGCTAAAACGTAACGGGTGACATTTTCCGACTGTAATGCCCCAATAACAAGGGGTCTAATGCCATTAGGGTCCCTTGCCCCTATTACCCCTTGGGGAGTGCCGATAACAAGGCTATAGGCTCCTTTACACCAAGAAAAGGCACTGATAGCAGCATCAATCCAATCTTTTCCTCGATCTATTTCGCTACCCACCATAATAGCGATCATTTCGGAGTCGGTGGTGGTGATAAATTGACAATCTCTTTTAATTAATTCCGTACGCAAATCCACAGCGTTAACGAGGTTACCATTGTGGGCTAGGGCAATTTTTCCTAGGCGGGTATCGATGATGGCTGGTTGAGCGTTGGCTTGTAAACTTGAGCCGGTGGTGGAGTAACGGGTGTGACCTACGGCTATTTGACCAGTAAGATTGGAGAGAATTGACTCGTTAAATACTTGGGAGACTAAGCCCATATTTTTGTAGCAGTAGCAGTTTTCACCCTCGAAGGTGGCTATTCCCGCAGATTCTTGTCCTCGATGTTGTAGGGCATAGAGACCAAAATAGGTTAGTTTGGCTACATTTTCTTCGGGGGCATAAATTCCAAATACGCCGCAGGCTTCTTCGGGTTTATCTGGGCGGTAGTCTATGTGATGGTTAGAGTTCATATTTAACTTTTCTCTTCCTACTTACTCGGCTCGGGTGATAGTTATTATCTATCTAATCTTATCATTCTTTAATGTTTTTCCGACTATTTTCTTTAACCTGTTCTTAATGAAGATTTTGCCTAATTTAAAGGAAGTGGAAAATGTTGATTGTTAATGCTTTTGAGCGATGACAAACCTTTGGATTTGGGCTAAGTCGCTATGGCTTCTGATGGAGTGATATTGATGGGTTGATGCTAGTATTTCACAGACTTGGGGCGCTTGCCCTGCCATAATTTCGATGATCAAAATTCCATCTTTTTGTAAATATGCTGGGGCTTGGGAAATAATAATTTTAATGTCGTCTAGCCCGTCTTTTCCTCCGTCTAGGGCGGTTTTAGGTTCATGGTTAGCTACTTCTGGTTGTAGGGTGGGAACGATATGGGATGGGATGTAGGGGGGGTTGGAAAGTATGCCAGAAAGGCTATTTTTGAGATGGGAAAGGGGTTGAAACCAGCTTCCGTTGTAAAATGTTATTTTTTCGCTCAGGTCTAGGTTATGGGCATTTTCTTGGGCAATTTTTAGGGCGTTAGGGCTTTTGTCGATGGCGTGGATATGGGCTTGGGAAAATGTTTTGGCTAGACTAAGGGCGATCGCACCGCTACCAGTACCCAAATCCGCCCAATGACCATTTTTAAGGCTAGGGAAATTTTGGCTAATTTGTTGGGCAATATCAATCATTAATTCTGTTTCAGGACGAGGAATTAGCACATCAGGAGTTACTTTTAATTCTAAATCTCGCCAATAACATTTACCAATTAAATATTGAATAGGGTGCTGTTTTTCAGTTCTTAATTTCCAAATTTGATTGAGTTCTAATAAGGTTTTTTTACTTACAATTTTATCTTTGTGCTGATAGCTTTTTAATCTAATGGATAAGTTATCTAACTCTGTAAATTCTGCTAATAAATAATCTAATTCCAAATTTGATATTCCCTGATTTTTACCGATTATTTGAGATTTTTGATACCATGTAAATAAATCTATTCCTGAAATTTGTATTGTAAACATTTTGATAATAAGGTATGCCAAATAACTATATAAAATATCATTTCAATATTAAAAACTAATAAAAAAAGACACCTATTTTAAATAAAAAAAACAAATCAGTAAACTTTTAAGATAGAATGACTATCGAACATTAAGCCTTAATTATTTTTTTCCTTTTGTTTCATGGTTATAGCCCTCAAAAAGCATTGGCTAGTATTACAAAAAACCTCTTTTTGGTCAACTGCTCAACGATACCAAGAATTGTTAGCCGTATTAATACCTCAAAATCTTCATACCCGCTACAGAGGCTCTTTCTTAGGGGTTTATTGGTCTTTATTAAATCCTTTAACCATGACAGGATTATATACCGCTATTTTTGGAGCTACTTTTGCTTCTTACTATGGAGATTCCATTATTAACTATACCCTAGCGGCCTTTACTGGGTTACTAATTACTAACTTTTTTAGTGGCTCAACTAGCCAAGCCCTAGGAAGTATTGTCTCTAACGGAAGTTTACTTAACAAGATTCGTTTGCCCCTTCCCGTATTTCCTTTAACCATGATTGGGGTTAATGTGTTTCAATTTTTGGTAGGTTCTTTTCCTCTCCTTGCCATTGTAACTTTGATTAACTCCCATAATATTTTTTTTATTCCTTTATTATTATTACCTTTTTTCGCCCTTGTGCTGGTGTGTACGGGAGTCGGTTTATTAATGTCTGCCCTCTATGTATTTTTTCGTGATTTGGGCTATTTTTACGAAATTGCTACTTTTGTGGTCTGGATTACTAGCCCTGTTTTTTATCCAGCGGAGATTGTACCTGATAGAATACAGCCTGTATTACATCTCAATCCTTTAGTACCAATTATTGAAAATTTGAGAGAAATTAGCTTACAAGCAACCATCCCTAGTGTGGAATCTTTTGTGAGAAGTTTTTTGGGTGGTATAATAATTCTTGCTTTCGGTTGGTTCTTTTTTCAGCGCTGTAAGTCGGCTTTTATTGATTTACTTTAGGAAAAAATTATAGGTTTTTATTTTTAATCATAGATGGAAATTATTAGACTGGATAATGTGGGGTTATGGAGAAGAACCCAAGAGGAATTTAATTATGATTTGAAAAAGACTATTTTTTCTTTTTTACAGGGTAAATACACGAAGCCAAGCAAGAAAAAAGTTTTAAGTGATGTTAATTTAACCATTCAATCGGGGCAAAAAATCGGTATTATTGGCTCTAATGGTGCGGGAAAGTCAACCCTACTCAAGGTTATTTGTGGTATTTTAGAACCCACAGAGGGTACGGTAAGGGTTAGGGGTAATATTGCTCCTTTGATTGAGTTAGGGGCTGGTTTTTATCCTGATATGACGGTACAGGACAACATTATTTTGTATGGGGTATTGTTGGGCTATTCTCGTCAAGAAATGAAGGTTAGAACCCCTGAAATTCTCGATTTTGCAGAGTTAATGGATTATGCCCATATTCCTGTGAAGGGTTTGTCTTCGGGGATGATGGCACGGTTAGGTTTTGCGATCGCAACGGATGTACAACCTGATATATTAATTTTAGATGAGGTATTATCTGTGGGGGATGCTCGGTTTTCTCAAAAATCTACCCAAAGAATTGAGTCATTATGGGAACAGAGTAGCACTATCCTATTTGTATCTCATAGTTTGGAATCTGTAAAAAATATGTGCGATCGCACCATCTGGCTAAAAAACGGCACCATTGCCTTCGATGGAGACACGAAAACTGCCATTGAGATGTATCTTGACTCCGTAGGTATAACCGACTACAAACAAACTCAGTGACTATTCAGTAGTTTATTTATTATTGATTTTTTTGTAAAAGTACACGAATAAAACAAACAATGGGCTTAAGCCCATTGCCAAAAACAATGTATAAAAGTACGGTTTATAAATCTGACTCAGTATTAAAGCATTCTCCTCAACTTATCAAGGGCATTACAAGCCGATAGATAACGCACCAAATATCTACCACGATTACTACCATAGGTGTCACGATAACTATAAATCTCCCCCTTAGCCGAGGCGATACCAATGTAAACCAAACCCACAGGCTTAGATTCCGTGCCGCCCCCAGGCCCTGCAATACCTGTGATACCGATGCCCCAATCAGTGCCTAACTTGTTCATTACTCCTATGGCCATTTGTTTTGCCACCGTTGCACTTACTGCCCCTTCTGTCTCTAAATCGTCCTCAGACACCCCTAGGAGCTTTATTTTTACCTCATTACTGTAGGCAATGACTCCCCCCACAAAATAGCTAGAACTACCCTCAATATCCGTTAACATAGCCCCCAAACCGCCCCCTGTACAAGACTCTGCCACCGCAAGGGTTTGTTTCTTCCCTTTCAATAAATCTCCCACCACAGAAGCTAGGGTATCGTCATCACTACCAAAATAATCTTGCCCCGCAATGGTTTTGATTTCTTCGGCGATGGGTTGAATTATCTTTTTCGCTTCTTCTGCACTTTTGGCTTTAGTAGATACCCGTAATTTTACTTCTCCGTGGGAAGCATAGGGGGCAACGGTGGGGTTACTCAAATTAAAAAGGTGGTTTACCTTTTGGGCGAGGGAAGATTCCCCAATGCCTCGAAAACGCATCATCTCGCTATAAATAATTTCTTGCCCCCATCCTTTGGTTTTTAAGAAAGGCACGGCGGTATCCTGCCACATTTGTTTCATTTCTGAGGGTACACCGGGGAAAGTTAAGATGATTTTATTTTCTTTTTCCCACATCATGCCGGGGGCTGTACCTGTTTTATTGGGTAAAACTAACGCCCCTTGGGGGATAAGGGCTTGTTTACGATTGTTTATCGTCATTTCCCTACCCCGTCGGGCAAATTTAATCTTTATATCGTTGATAATTTCTGCATCTTCAATCATTTTAGTATTAAAATAAGATGCGATCGCCTCTGTGGTCAAATCATCGGGAGTAGGACCTAAACCACCTGTAAAAATTAAAATTGAGGATCTTTCTAGGGCAGTTTTAATAACACCATGAATCCTATTTAAGTTGTCTCCCACTACGGTTTGATAATAGTGAGGAATGCCAAGTTTTGCTAATTCTTGGGCTAAATATTGAGCATTACTGTTAAGAATATCCCCTAATAAAATTTCTGTACCAATACAAATAATTTCTGCACCCATGATCAATAGTTAATAATTAAATTTAAATTCATTTTATCTTGATTATTTTATCTCTTTATGCCGTTGTTTTCCCTTAAAATAAAGAAATTAACAGTTATTAACACGCTCCCTATTTTTTCCTTTAAATTATTTCATTGATAGGGTTTTTTACAATTTTTTATTACCTTTTGCCTCTTGTTATTTGCCTTTTAACTAGTTTTTTGTACCACAACAAAAAGTAAATTACTATATTTATGAAGCCCCATTTAATTTAAATAATATAAATTGAGTTTTTTGGGTTGCAGGGGTAAAATTATTATCGCTTACTAAAATTAAACTTTGACTACCATCGGCAAGTCTTGGACCAAAAGTTAGTCCTTCTAAGTTGTCTAAATTGATCTTCAAATCTTTTAAATTTAAGACTAATTTTTTCTTGATTACATTTATATTATCAATATTTCCTGCTAAACTTTTTTCTGCATAAATATCCGTGGCATTTGCCATTACTATCTGAAAGATTTTTGCCCCAAAACCTCTCAAGCCGAGAGTCCTTTCTAAAGATAATAAATACCCTTCCTCTGGCAGGGCATATAATTCATTTAAACCATTAAACATGGTTCCAAAATCAGGCTTTTCTACGGGGTATAAATTTTCAGAAATTAAAACAGGTTGCCCAAAAGGATTAACTACATAGTGCATCAAACGGCTACGTAATAAAGTTTCGGGAATATCTTCATCAAAATCTTGAGTTAGGGCTAATTCAGTCCCTGTGAACAATCTAAAAGGATCTTGAGCCATGGTACCATTGGCTTTGATGGTCAAGGATTCAAAACCCAAATTATCTTGGATACCTGTGCTTTCTTCCTCGTCATAGATATATCTTTTGGGGATAGGTACTTCAGAGAGTAAATTTCCATCTAAGTCATATTCATTGATGAAGGGGGCTACTCCTAAATGACTAATACCTTCGCTGGAGATGAAAACGCTATTTCTGGGGCTAAGGGCGATCGCCTCTGGATCTATGGTATCCTTGCCATATACTGTTCCCTGATTATTTTTTAAGAGTGTGACTCCTTCGATGTTAACATCATTAATTTTATTATTTTCTAAATCTATTTTAAGGGTATAAAAACGAGCAGGAGCAAGACGAGAACGATCATCAGAAACAGCATAAAACTCATCTTTTTGTTTGTTATAAGTAATTCCAGAAAGTCCTCCTACCCTAGTATCTTGATAGTCTTGAAGGGTTAATTCATAACTATCTAAATAATCTAAAGATAAGTCTAAAAATAATCTTTCTTGGGCAAATACTGCTTTATTATCAATTAATAAAAAACTGCATATTAAAAGGAATAAAACAATAATTTTTGAGAGCTTATTAAACATATTTTAAGCCATGATTTTAGCGGTGGGACATTAACTCAAAGTTAACATAATAATCCTACTTAGTTAAATGATTTAAAATAAAATCTAGGGGATATTTCGTGTAATTAAGTCCCTAAATAAGGGGAAGAAAAATAGCAGAACTCAAAATTCCGAGAATCAAACCCACTACTACCTGAAAAGGGGTATGCCCTAATAATTCCTTAAGTCTTTCTTCATTAAAATCTTCATTATTAATCATCCCTTCCATGATTTGATTTAATACCCTTGCTTGTTTTCCTGCCGCCTGACGTACCCCCGCTGCATCGTACATGACGATTCCTGCAAAAATAGAGGCGATCGCAAATTCAGGAGAAGACCACCCTAAAGTTTGACCTACACCCGTAGCCAAAGAGCCTACAAGGGCAGAGTGGGCGCTAGGCATACCCCCCGTACTAACGATGTAACGAAAGCTAAATTTGCGGTGGTGAATGGTATCTACGGTAACTTTTATGATTTGGGAGAGGAGACAGGCTAAAATAGGAATTACAATTAATTTATTGTCCAGAATTTCATTTAATATCTGCATTGTTTACACCCCTTTAATTTTTTCGACTAACAATAAATTCGGCTAGGGCTTTTAAAGGTTCAGCTTTTTCTCCATATATGGCTAACTGTGCGATCGCACTTTCCACCAACTCATCAGCCTTAACCTTCGACTCCTCAAGCCCCCACAACTTAGGATAAGTAGCCTTATCCGCAGAAATATCCTTTCCCGCCGTCTTACCCAACTCCTCACTCGTAGCCGTCACATCCAAAATATCATCAATAATTTGAAACGCTAAACCGATATTTTTAGCATATAGAGAAAGCCTATCCAAATCCTCCTGTTTTGCCCCAGCCAACACAGCCCCCGAAGTTACACAGGCTTCCAATAAAGCCCCCGTTTTATGAATGTGGATAAAACTCAACATCTGGGCCGTCACATCCGTTTTACCTTCACACTCTAAATCCATCACCTGTCCGCCCACTAAACCCTCAGCGCCCACCGCCCGAGTCAAAATTTTAATAACCTCCAACACATTCTGTGCAGGCACCCCTTTAGTTTCCCTTGCCACATACTCAAAAGCATAGGTTAATAACCCGTCCCCCGCCAAAATCGCAATATCTTCCCCATAAACCTTATGATTAGTCAACTTACCCCGACGATAATCATCATTATCCATAGCAGGTAAATCATCATGAATCAAAGACATAGTATGAATCATTTCCAAAGCACAAGCAGAAGGAATCGCCATCTCATCGGTGCCTCCCATCAATTCACAAGTCGCTAAACACAAAATAGGGCGCAATCTCTTGCCCCCTGCCAACAAAGAATAACGCATCGATTCATAAATCTTCTCAGGCTTACCCATAGGTAAAGACTCATCCAAAGACTTTTCTACCAATTTTTGCTTCTCTTTTAAATAGCTTTGTAAATCAAACACAGAATTTAACTTTCCTTTACTTGCCTTTGTTTCTAAATCTTTTGAAAAAAAGAGATCGATAATCCCTTAACAGATATACCAAATATTATTATCAATGATCACCGACCATTAGGCAATAAAAAAATTGGGTATAAAAACCTTATTATTAATTATCAACTATCAATTATCAATTACTTTGCCCTAGCCACCGCTGCTAAAATAGTTCTTTTAACCGATTCAAATTGCTTTCTTAAAATAATTTTACTACCCTCTGGTTGTTTTTCCCCATGCCAAGAAGAAGCCTGAGCCACAAAATCTTGCAACTGTTTTAACTTCTGTTCACCCACATTAACCATCAGTTTATGCTTATAACCAGAAGGATTACCCAATTCAAAAAGTAAGATATAATATTTTTTTTGACTGATTAAATTAGTGCTAATTTGAACCCCAATGTCTGTTTTTAAATCTAGATAACAAGGCAACCATTTCGGTTCATAACTACGATTGTAAAGTAAATTAACCCATAAAATCATCGGATGGGGAGTAGGCTGAAACATAAAATGAGTAAAACAGAAAGTTGATTTTGCTTCAAAATGTGACACCTCATTTGCATCAAGCATTGTCCATAAACTAGAAAAAGTTCCCTCTTGGGCTTCTGTCAAATGTGGAAAAACAATTTTTTTGCGAGGTTTATCCTGGGGCCAAATACTTTGACGATAAACCCTGCTGAGGGGAAGGGGGGAAGATGCTGGTGGGCTTTTTTTATTTACTCCTCTATCACTATTATATTCCCTTTCTAAGGGGATAATTATCTTCAAAATTTCTCTAATATTTTGGGGGCGACGGGCGGGAGATTTTTGTAAACAACCCATAATCAAGTCGTCTAATTCTTTCGGTAACTCCAAATAACTGGGTAGTTTTTTTGGGGGAAATTGATTGTGGGCTTTATACCATGATTGAAAATTATGAGCTTCTGCCTTAATGGGAATTTGTTGGGTTAACATCTGATACATCAATACCCCTAAACTGTAAATATCAGAGGTAGCCTTCAATTCATCCTCTGCCATTTGCTCAGGGGAACAATATTCTGGAGTCCCCATGAAGGATTTTTGGGTCAGAGATTCATCGGGATTATGGATTTGAGCAATGCCAAAATCAAGGATTTTAACAAAATGACCTAGTTTTTCATCTTTTGCTAAAAATATATTACTGGGTTTAATATCTCGGTGAATAATTGGCGCTAATTCATTGTTAACTAAGATACCGTTATGGGCGCACTCTAACCCTAAGCAGATTTGATGGGTAAAGGATAAAAATTTGGGTAAAGAAAGAGCTTGTTTTTTGACTAATTGATCTAAATCATACCCTTCTAAATATTCCATCACATAAAATGGAACTTGACTATCATCCACCCCATAATCTTTTACCCTAACGATATGATCACTTTGTTCCCCTAGTAATGCACTTATTTTAGCTTCTTTTTGGAAGCGATCGCGCATTTTTCCATCTAATAGAGCCTGAGAAAGAAACTTGATGGCCACTACCATATCATTATTATTGGTATCAAAAGCCTTATATACTTGTCCCATAGCCCCCTTACCCAACAAGTTACCAATTTTGTATCGATTTGCTAGTAACTCTTGGGAGTCTTTGTTTAAAGACTTGACTAAATCTGAGATAGGCTTAAACATTGTGATACTATACCTCTACCATTTTGAGTTGCCATGGCAATAAACCCAAAGCACCTTAGTATATATTATAGAGTTTAAAACGTCAGTTTTTTTTGCCCTTGAAGATAAAAAACAATACCCTTGTTTAACCAATGATTAATCCATCCGACAATATTCCCCCCGAAGAAAATAGTCTTACCCCCACCGAAAATCATAATCCCACCGAATTATCTACTTCCCCAGAAACTGATAATCCCACGGAATTATCTCCCCCCCAAGAAGTGCCTGAAACCCAGCCTTTGAGCAGTCAAGAGCAAATTAAACTCAAACAAGAAGGGAATTTTGTTCATATTTTTTTACCCCCCCACAAAAGTAACGACAACAATCAATGGATAAGAATGGTGGAGGATTTCAAAACCCGACTACAAAAAATGGATAAGTCATGGCTTCCTGACACAAAAGCCCATTTAGATAGCGGTGATAAGCTACTCGATACCCGCCAAATTAGGGAGTTAGACGAAATTCTTGAACAAAATCAACTAAAACTGGATTTAGTGGTTGCCCAACGTCGTCAAACCGCCGTAGCTGCTGCCAGCGCTGGTTATTCGGTGAAGCAAAATCCTTCTATTTCTCTTTTTGCTAAACCCAAGGAAAATCCAGCACAAAATTTAGCAGAACCTCTTTATATTAAAACTAATTTGCGATCGGGGGTACAAATATCTCACCATAGCACCATTATTATTCTCGGTGATGTTAACCCGGGGGCGACGATTATTGCGGGGGGGGATGTTTTTGTGTGGGGTGCTTTAAAGGGGATTGCCCATGCAGGGGCAGGGGGAAATAGAGAGTCTTTAATCATGGCTTTGAGAATGAATCCTACCCAATTAAGAATTGCTGACTTGGTGGCAAGGGCGCCAGATAATACCCCCGATAGTATGGCAGAGGTGGCTTACATTGGAGAGGGAGGCATTAGAATTAGGGATGCTGATACTTTCCGCAAGTTAAATGTTTTTAGTTCACAAAAACAACATTGGGTAAATAGTAGTTATGGAGAGTTGAAATTTGAGCGCACGGAAAACCTATCCATTGAAAATTGATTTATATTAAAAACAAAGGGAATATTTAGTTATTTTGTTGTCATGGATAATATTATTTTTCATTTAGCAATTCCGATGGTTAATGGGGAAGATACTAAAAAATTTTATGGGGATATTTTAGGGGCGAAGTTAGGAAGAAATAATGACCATGCTATGATTTTTGATTTTTATGGACATCAGTTAGTTACCCACACTAGCAAAGAAAATGTTTCTCTTCCCCGTGGTATTTATCCTCGTCATTTTGGGATTGTTTTTACTAAAGAATCTGATTGGGATGATTTGGTTTCTAATTGTGAAAATAAACGGGTTAATTTTTATCAACCCCCCCGCACTCGTTTCTCTGGGGAATTAACCGAACATAAAACCTTTTTTTTACAAGATCCAGCCTATAATATCTTAGAATTTAAGTTTTATCGTCACTATGAGGCTATTTTTGGGGCTACTAATGTAATGGCTATAGGCGATCGTTAATTGACTATAGGGGTTTATCAAGCAATATTTCTCCATACATAAAACCCATTTTATTTTACATTTTCAATAGTTAGCATTCTCTGACAAAAACCATTAATTTACCATGATAAAAAATCATTGTTAATCTTAAAAAATAAAGATATGATTACTCTAGTCATTATCTATAACAAATCATAACATTGATGGATATTAAATTAGTAAATATAGGTTTTGGGAATATTGTTTCTGGTAATAGAATTATTGCCATTGTTTCCCCAGAGTCTGCACCCATAAAAAGGATTATCAACGAGGCGAAAGATAAAGGTCAACTTATTGATGCTACCTACGGCAGAAGGACAAGGGCTGTTATCGTTACAGACTCTAACCATATCATACTATCTTCTATTCAACCTGAAACCGTGGCCCAAAGATTTGCCTCACCGAAGGAAGGAGAAAGCAAATAAATATACTCAACTCAAATGATTCATGAAATATGATACCCCCTAACCCTGCTTAATAAGGGGGAAACTTACTGTAAATGTCGCCTTTTCGTTGGGCGATTTTTTTTGCATGAGGGGGAATTAATTCAC
This sequence comes from Cyanobacterium sp., assembly GCF_054166785.1. NCBI lineage: Bacteria > Bacillati > Cyanobacteriota > Cyanophyceae > Chroococcales > Geminocystaceae > Cyanobacterium > Cyanobacterium sp. The sequence goes on along the minus strand of NZ_JBSZCP010000013.1, from coordinate 54,140 downwards.
TCCCTCAATTCCCCATAGCCTTAGTTTTGGATAAAATCTGTAACTCTGCTTAAAACCTCTTGGGCTCCTGCATTCAGCATTTTTTGAGTATAATCAGGGATTAAATTTTCTTGTTGATAAACATGGGGAGGTAAAATTGCGATCGCCCTTAAATCATCATCAGGTTTAATAGATTTAGCCCGAGAAATCGTCATCATATCCGCCACCGTATCCCCCAAATAGATAATGGGTAAAGACTCTTGAATATTATTTTTCTGTTTAATAGATTCTACCGCCATAAACAACCCCGTAGGATCAGGCTTTCCGGGGGCATCCTCCATGGCTACCAATACAGGATTTTCTAACCCCAAACGGCGGCTTAAAATGTACTGTGCCGAACCTTTTGTTGCCCCACTAAAAAATCCCCAATAATAACCCTTATCCGTTAAATTTTTAAAAAAATTAGCATCCACCAACAAAGGCTCTTGGGTAATGTAACCATCCCATGTATTTGCATTTTCAGGATCTTTTCCACGGTAACGACACTGGAAAAAATAGACAATTTCTTCATAGGAATAAGCCACATCCGAGCGAGACTTACCCACCCCCTCATAATAACGATAAATCAACTCCTGAGAACCTTCCCAATCATTATTCCACACCCCTTCCCCTTTCAAACTGTCAATGTCCGCCATATCAGGGCGATAATTTCCCCCCGTAAAATGCTCCACCGTATCAGCCAACGCACGACGATAGGAATTAGTTACATCACGAATTACACCATCAATATCAAATATTACAATTGCCGTCATAAAAAATAATTACCCCAAAACTAGACTTTGTCACTATTCAATTTAAGCTATAATATAGTATTGTCCAAAATTATTACTATATATAAAATTATTATTTGGAGGTTTAATTGGAAGCTACAGTAGAAACCTTAGAAACTAACATTGACGGTCGCTTTGTATTAAAAGTAGTTTGGTTAGATAAAGATGTTGCCCTAGCCGTAGATTATGTTATCAGTAAAGGGACAAGCCCCCTAACCCCTTATTACTTCTGGCCTCGTAGCGATGCTTGGCAAGATTTAAAAGATGAGTTAGACAAGAAAAATTGGATTACTGACACCGAAAAAATTGAATTACTAAACCAAGCTACCGAAATTATTAATTTCTGGCAAGAAAAAGGTAAAGTTACCTCTATGGTACAGGCTCAACAAAAGTTCCCCGGAGTTGTTTTTTCGGGTACCAACTAATTTTTTTATTGGAGGGGGTAAAATTTACATAATTATCCCTTCAAAAAGTTTTATTTTTTATAAATGATTGATAAAGAAGAAAATCGCCCTTCATGGGATGAATATTTTATGTTGATGGCAAAGTTAGCGGCTACTCGCTCTACTTGTCTTGCTTTTCCCGTGGGCGCTGTCATCGTCAAAAATCGTCAAGTATTAGCCACTGGTTATAATGGCCCTCCTTCTGGTTCGGTACATTGTACGGCACAGGGCTTTTGTTATGAGGGTTTGAGCAGTTGTGATGCTAGTAAGGATTTACCCTCTCGGGCGGTTCATGCCGAGGCAAATGCGATCGCACGGGCAGCCCGTCATGGTATTTCCACCGAAGGGGCAACCATCTATGTAACCCTTGAGCCTTGTATTTCCTGTTTAAAATTAATTATTTCAGCGGGTATTAAGGAAGTATTTTACGAAACCAATTTTAATAAGGGCGATCGGCTAACGGTAAGGGATTATTATATACAAGATGGACTAATCAGACTTCACCAAATGTCCATTAGTGAGGGAGTAGCTATCAAAGCGATTCAATTTCTGAATGATACCGTTTCTTTAAAAAAATAGAGTATCGAGAAATGAGGAGAAAAATATTCCGTAAAGACTAAAATTCTCCCCCATCAGCATCTGTTTTGGCAGCAAAAAATAATCTCCCTTTACCATTACCCTATTTACAATAGGGACAAAAGACTCTGAGTAACGGTCATAGGATTTTCTGCCTCCATAATAGCCCTCACTACCGCCGTACGACTAGCACCAGCCTTTGTCACATCCGTAATATTAGTTTCATCGATGCCCCCAATGGCAAACCAAGGTACCGTAGCATTAGCCTTGGCATAACGGACATATTCCAATCCAGAAGCCTTCTTTCCTGCCTTGGTAGGGGTTTCATAAACCGGGCCTACTCCAATGTAGTCAACTCCTTCCCCCAAAGCCTTCGCCATTTCTTGGGGATTAGTGGTAGATTTCCCAATGATTTTATTTTGTCCTAATATTTGTCTGGCTAAACCCACAGGCATATCCGTTTGCCCCAGATGTACCCCATCTGCATTCACCGCCAAAGCAATGTCGGGGCGATCGTTTACAATAAATAAAGCTCCATACTGATGGCACAATTGCCTTAACTTATACGCTTCCTTAAGTTTAATTAAATCATCTTGATCCTTATGGCGATATTGAACAATTTTCAAACCACCCTTCAAAGCCGATTCCACCACCCCAAAAAAATTATCCACAGGCATCGTCACCAGATACAAACTAACCTTATTTAATAACTGTTGTCGAGACTTGCCAATCAACTTACTCTCCAAACTATAAACCTGATAGCGTAATTGCTTCATCCCCGAAGCAAACTCCCCATTATATAACTTGGCATATTCCTCCAATACCCTCAAAGCCTCCTGAACACGACAAAAATTCGCCTGTAACAAAGCCTCTAAACTTTCTCTCTCCTCCTCTTGAGGGTGGCTTAACTGCGTCCCGGGGTCATTGGGAGTATCCCTAGAGGTACGTAAATCGTCACTATGCCAACTAGCCAAGTCTTGACGCATTTCCTTACATACTGAGGCGGTATCAACATCATTTAAACCAAAACGACACCATTCCTCAATGATTCTTAAGCCTTCCCTTGCCCTGTCTAAATTAGCATCTAAAATTCGATAAATAGCGGTTTTTTGATTAATCATATTAGTTAGTTAAAATAAGTTTGCAATAATAAATCCGATTTATAAACTGTACTTTTATTCATTGTTTATTGGCAATGGGCTTAAGCGTTTACCGAAAAAAAAAGACAGGATCTTGATCATTTCAAGATTAAGGAGTAGTTAAAAATGTTTATAGCGTTTTTCATAATTATGAGATATATTTATTATTCTCAAGTCCCCCTTATTAACGGGGATTTAGGGGGATCATTTTGTACCCCGTAACCATGATAATTGCTATATATTATCAATTTATAACCATAAACCATCGAAAACTGTTCCCTATTCCCTGCCCTAACTAGAAAATTTTTATTCACATACCTTTAAACGAGTAACAGTATTGACAATGTGATCCGTAGTTTCTCTCAAGACTATAGCATTTTCAGTAGATTTATTAACCATAACACTTACTACTAAATCAGGATAATTTTCCATTTCTAAATAACCCGATAAAGCCGTTACCCCCGTTAACGTTCCTGTTTTTGCTAGAAAATTTCCTTGGGCTGTACTATCTTGAAAACGATTTCTAAGGGTTCCATCTACCCCTGCAATGGGTAAAGATTGACGAAAAAGATTATTATACTCTGTATTAGCCATGCCCTGTAAAGTAGCCGTTACCGCTGAGGGGGTAATTAAATTTTGGCGAGAAAGTCCTGAGCCATCCCGAAGATTATGGGTTTGGGGGTCAACATTAATGGTGCTTAATAGTTGCTTTTGTTGTTCAAATTGACTACTGTTATCCTCTCTTAATTTTCTTAGCAAAATTTCAGCAAAAAGATTATTACTATCTTTATTTGTAGTATTAACTATGTCGGATAAAAGTTCTGATTTTATTTCCATTAACTGATTTTCTGGAGATAAATTATTAAAACTATTATCGGTAACAATTCTGGTGGATGAAACTGAAATATTCTCATTGATGAGGGCGGTTTGTAAACCATCTAAAAAGTATTGATGAGGGTTAGGAATTGATAACCACCATTGCCTAGATTCCCTATTAACTCCTAATTCTCCCGTAATTTCGATGGTTGACTCACGCCAGTTAGGAATTAACCTAATATTATTATCGTCAGGATTGCTGGTGGTAATCACGTTATTAGTAATTCGCCATTGTCTTCCCCCAAGATTATCTGACCATTGAATGGTGGCGGGTTGATTTACTCTTTGTCCAAAAAGGCTGATGGTAACGGTGTTTTCATTGAGAATAATGTTACTGACGGGGGGAGCGTAATAATAGGGTAGGTCAGAGTTTTCCCATGTGCCATTGATAATCTCGCTAAAGGGCAAATCGTCTTTGATAATCAGTTGATTGATGCTGGTAATTCCTTTTTCTTTTAATTGTTGGGCTATACTTTCTAATTTATCGGTAGTAATGGTGGGATCTCCATTGCCTAGGATGATTAAACTATCTATGTTGGGCATTTCCCCTGTGTAATAAATGGGGGTGGAGATTTGATGGTTTGCACCAAATTTGAGAAGGGCGGATGCGGTGGTTAAGACTTTGGCGTTGGAAGCTGGGATGAAGTATTGTTCGCTGTTGCGCTCATACAGGGTATTTCCTGAGTTGAGTTGTTTAACGAGGATGCCCCAAGTCGCCCTTTGATGGGTAGGATTATCTAAAATGGCATTTATTTCTCTGCCTAAGTCCTGTTCACAGATTTGAGGTTTTTCTTGCGCTTTTACTTGGTATCCCGAAAGGGGATTGAGGGCAAAGAGGAGGGCAAAAGTAACTTTTAAGCTGGTTTTTAACATGATTTTTTTTAGGGCAACAAAATCATTGTAATGGTTAATCAAGGCATACCATGGCTAAGTCGGAAATGACAACATCGGCGGTGTCAAGGTGGTGGGCTTGGGGGTTGTGCCAACAAATACCGATTACGCCCTTTGCCCCTGCGTTTTTTGCCATGGCAATGTCTCCTTGGGAGTCTCCTATCATGAGGGTTTTTTCTGGGGCGACTTGCATTTTTTCACAGGCTTGAAGGAATAGGCGGGGATCTGGTTTTGATAATCCGCCATCTACGCCCATGATAAGGTTAATGTAGGGGGTTAGTTGATGGTTTTCTACAAATTCGGCTACTCCTTGGGTACTGTCGGCGGAAAGGATGCCTAGGGGTAGTCCTGCTTCGGATAGGGTTTTTAACACTTCTAAACTGCCCGCAAATAGGGGGGAGGTGTTTCCTCGGTTGGGTAAGGCTTTATCGGCTTCTTCAAATCCTTTTCGGGCGATCGCCAATGACTCAAACCAACTTCTGCCCGTCTCGGCGATATATCCTGCGGAAACAATCAAATTTTCATGGTGACTACCTACGGCCATTAATCCTGTGGGGTTAAGGTAATCTCTTTCTACACCGTAGGCCATGAGTAGGGGTTCACTGGTACCGGGGATTTGAGCATCGATGAGTCTGGCACGTTTGAGTGCTAATTCCCGAAGAAAGCTCTCGGAGTCGGCGAGGGTGCCGTCTTTGTCGAAGATAATGGCTTCTATATTTTCAAATTTTTTCCCTTTACAGGTGATTGTTTTCATGGGGTTGTTTGTTTTTTGAGGGCTGGTAACGGTGACTAGATATGAGATAATTTTAGGCGAGGAATAACACAGATAAGACGATTATTGATTATGACTAGAGATGTAAATTGTAAGGTTGAGTGTGTCAACGGTTGTATTTTGGGGGATGATTGTCCTAATAAGCAATATGCTGAGGAAACAAAAAAGTTTTTGAATGATACTTCTTTGGATAAAATGTTGGAGATGGCGGAGGCCGCCCGGTTGAAAAAGTTGACTGAGCCTCCTAAATGGGTTATTCCTGATGATATTTAATGAGATATTTTCCCTATTTTCTAAGTGTCAGGAAATAGGGTTTTTTTCATTTAGGGGGTTGACCATGGCATTGAGTTTCTTGGATACGGGGCTAAGGGGCAACCCAAAGGAGGGTTTGTCCATACTCTACGGGTTCGCCATTTTCTACGGCAATTTCCATTACCTGCCCTGTGACTTCAGACTCGATTTCGTTCATCAGTTTCATGGCTTCAATGATACATACAACACTGCCCACACTGATTTTATCTCCTGTTTCTACGAAGGCGGGTTCTCCGGGGGCTGATGCTCGGTAAAATGTACCTACCATGGGGGAGGTGATTTCTTTCCAGTTATCTCGTTTTTTGCTTTGGTCTTCCGCTGGTTTTTCGATACTGGTGTTAGAGGATGCGATCGCCTCTGGGGGTGTACTTTCTACCGTCGGGGGTACAGATACAGGAGCTTGGGTAATGGTATAGTTGGGCATGACCACTTCAGGTTTACTTTTATTAACTGTTAACTCGAAGTCTCCTTCTTTGATAGTTAATTCGGTAATGTCTGTAGTGGCGATCGCCTCTATAAATTCTTGTAGTTGCTTAAAATCTATTGGCACTGTTAAATTTTATGATCTAAAGGGTTTATGTTAACAAAGTCAAGGTTAATCTTAGCTTAGTTTTCTCTGCCTAAATAAGTATCGGTACGGGTATCAATTTTAATCTTCTCACCGATGGAGATAAATAAAGGCACCATCACTTGGGCTCCCGTTTCTACAATAGCTGGTTTCGTTCCTCCTGTGGCGGTATCTCCTTTTACCCCCGGATCTGTTTCCGTAATTTCCAACACTACGGAAGTGGGCAACTCTACATCTAAAACGGTGGAATTCCAATAAAGAATATTAACCTCCATTTCTTCTTTTAGGTACTTAAAGCGATCGCCCATTTGCTCTTCCGATAACCTCGCTTCCTCAAAAGTTTCCATATCCATAAAAACATATTCATCCCCATCCTTATAGGTATGTTGCATGGTACGCTTTTCAAGATTTGCTTGGGGTACGGTTTCCCCTGCCCTAAAAGTTTTTTCCATGGTATTACCTGTTCTGGCATTTTTGAGCTTAGTACGCACAAAAGCAGCACCTTTACCGGGTTTTACATGGAGAAATTCAACAACTTTCCAAACACTGCCATCTAACTCTATGCTGACACCCGTGCGAAAATCATTACTAGAAATCATACAGTTTATTAAATACTAATCAATATCTTGACAATGGCGATAAAAAACGCCTAAACTATATTCTCTCAAAATGGAACAATTGACAACGCTAGAGAACAATTGATAATGGATAATTGATAGTTGATAATTAAATTTTCATCGCAGAGAATAATTAGAAAAAGCAGACCAGAATACCCCAGCAGTAACCACAGGGGTAATAGATGGTAGATATAGTTTTAGACAAGTCTACAAAGCGGGTGGGGGGAATCGAACCCCCATCATTAGCTTGGAAGGCTAAGGTTTTACCACTAAACTACACCCGCAGGTGCTTTGCTGGTTAACTATTATAACCAAACTTTTTTTATTATGCAAGGATATTTTTTATTTATTCGACAAAGCCCTTTGCACTTCAAAAATAATCCCCATAGATGTAAAATCATATTACATTTTATTAAGACATATGGATATAGTTACTGTTAGTTTTTTTACTTTATTATTATTTCAAGGAGTTTGTAGCTTCATTCTTTTAGCCAGACTACTGCGAGGAGCAAAAAGATTTCCCCCCCTCAAACCCCAATCAGCAAATCCGACACAGTTAGCCCAAGTTTCCGTGGTAGTACCGACTTTAAATGAAGTAAATCGCATGGATGGAATGTTGTTAGGCATTACCCGTCAAACCTATGAAGTAAGAGAGATACTAATAGTTGACAGCGACTCCAAAGATGGCACAAGGGAAAAAGTAAAAGATGTGGCACAAAAAGATCCCCGGGTGAAATTATTAACTGACCCCCCCTTGCCTTCGGACTGGGTAGGGCGCCCTTGGGCTTTGCACAATGGGTTTTTAGCTAGTTCCTCCCATAGTAAATGGATATTGGGCATTGATGCTGATACTCAACCTCAACCCGGATTAATCCCTAGTTTAATTAGTTTTGCGGAAACCCATGATTATGATGTGTTGTCCTTATCTCCCCAATTCATTCTCAAGTCAGGGGGTGAATGGTGGTTACAACCAGCTTTATTAATGACTTTGCTATATCGCTTTGAGTCTTCGGGGGTAAATGCCATGACTCCTGAAACGGTAATGGCTAATGGTCAATGTTTTTTAATTAAACGTAAGGTGTTGGAAGATTTAGATGGTTATTCCATGGCTTCTACTTCTTTTTGTGATGATGTCACCCTTGCCCGTGGTGCAGCGATGAAGGGTTATAAGGTGGGTTTTGCCGATGGTGCTACGTTAATTAAGGTGAGAATGTATGAGGGGTTAAAGGAAACATGGCAGGAATGGGGACGCTCTTTGGATTTGAAGGATGCGGCTTCTAAGGCTCAGTTGTGGGTGGAGTGTGGTTTTTTGGCGTTGGTACAGGGTTTACCATTACCTTTGACTATTTTTGGAATTCTGAACTATGATAATTATGATTATCTAACTTTCAAATTGTTATTTATTCTCAATTTATTTTTATTACTAATTCGCTTTGCTCTTTTAGGTGCGATCGCCCCTAGCTACGATAAAGGGAAATCAATGGGTAAACTATTATTCTGGCTATCACCCACCGCAGATATTTTCGCCGTAGCCCGTATTTTTCTTTCCGCCCTCACAAAACCCAAAACATGGCGAGGTAGAGCATATAAGTAATTCATAGAGCAAATATTAACAACCGATCGCACTTAATTTGTATATTATAAAATAGGTGCTAGGCTAAAGGAAGCGACAAAAAAGACACAGTATCAGATAACGCCCCATGAGTACAGTTACCGCCACCAAACCCAGCAATTTAAGCGTAGAGAAACAAGAAAATACCCGACCCACCGCCACGGGAATCTATGTAACCGTCCATGGGCATTTTTATCAACCGCCCAGAGAAAACCCTTACCTAAACGCCATCGAGCGTCAACCTAGCGCCCAACCCTTCCACGATTGGAACGAAAGAATTTTCCATGAATGCTATCGTAACAACGTTTTTGCCCGTATATATAACGATCAAGGAAAAATTGTCGGTATTGTCAATAACTTTGAGTATCTAAGTTTTAATATTGGCGCCACCCTCATGTCATGGTTACAAAAATATGATCAAGAAGTCTATGAAAAAATTATAGAAGCAGATAAAGCCAGTTGTGAAAGGCTCAATGGTCATGGAAATGCGATCGCACAGGTATATAACCATATTATTTTGCCCCTCGCCAACGAACGGGATAAATATACCCAAGTACGCTGGGGCATTACCGACTTTTATCAGCGTTTTGGGCGTAATCCCGAAGGAATGTGGTTAGCGGAAACCGCCGTGGACTATCCCACCCTAGGAGTCCTCATCGATGAAGGGATAAAATTTCTGATCCTTGCCCCCACCCAAGCCAAAAAATGTCGCCCCATGAATAACGACGGCACAAAAGGAGAATGGCTAGAAGTAGGAGGAGGACAAATTGATCCCACTCGCCCCTACCGATGCTATGTTAAAGGTCATGGTCACATTGATATATTTTTCTACGATGGACCTATTTCAGGAGATATGGGCTTTGGGGATGTTTTATCCAGTAGCCACAACTTTTATTCCCGTCTCAAATTAGCCATTCGGGGGGATGAAAGACCATCTCAGATAATCTCCGTGGCCACCGATGGAGAAACCTTTGGACACCACAAAAGAGATACAGAAAGATGTCTTGCCTATGCCTTTACAAAAGAATTTCCCCAACAAGGTTGGAGCGTAACCAATTACGCCCACTATCTTAGTTTGGTAGAACCCACTTGGGAAGTAGAACTTAAACCCGTTACCGCTTGGAGTTGCTCCCATGGGGTAGATAGATGGCAGGATGATTGTGGTTGTGGAGGGGGCGGTGGTTTTCACCAAAAATGGCGCCGTCCGTTGCGTGATAGCCTCAACTGGTTAAGGGATGAATTAACTAAGGTATATCAAGAGGTTGCCCCTAACTATTTTGTGGACATTTGGAAGGCGAGGGATGAATATGTAGAAGTTATTTTAGATCGTAGTCCTGAAAATGTAGAAAAGTTTTTAACAAAACATAGCCCTCAATCATTAACCCCCTCTGAACAAATTGACGCTTTACGGTTGTTGGAGATGCAACGTAACTCATTGTTAATGTTTACCAGTTGCGGATGGTTTTTTGAGGAAATTTCTCGCCCCGAAGGTACACAAATATTACGCTATGCTTCAAGGGCCATTGAATTGGCTGGGGAAATTTCAGGGGTTCAATTAGAAAAAGAATTTATCAGACTTCTGCAAAAAGCGCCTAGTAATGTGGAAAGTTTTGGCAATGGGGGGCAAATATATTTAGAATCGGTAATTCCCAATCAGATAAACCTCAAGCAGGTGGCGGCTCACTATGCCATTAGTTCTTTATATACTAATTATTCCACGGATGAGACAATCTATTGTTATGATGCTCATCAATTGGACTATCAAAAACAGCAGGTTGGTTCATTAACTTTGGCGGTAGGACAGGTCAAATTAACTTCTCAGATTACCCTAGAAAGCGCCCATTATGTGTTTGGGGTAATTCATCTGGGGGGTTGGGATTTTCATTGTTGTATTCAACCTTTTTCCAGTCGCTTGACTTACAGTCAGATAAAATCTCAGTTATTCACTGCCCTTAAGGATATTAGTGTGGTGGAGGTAATTTTGTTGATGAGTGAGTTGTTTGGGAATCAGTCTTTTGATTTACAACAGATTTTTGGGGAGGAGAAACTGATTATCCGTGATAAGTTGATGGAGACGACGAAAAAACATCTTGATCAGCTTTATACTCAGGTATATCGAGATAATTATAGTATTCTTCTTGCTTACTACAGGGATGATATGCCCGTACCTCAAGAGTTGCAAGTGGCGGCGCAGGTGGCGATTTCTTACCGTTGTAGTCAGGTAATTCAGGAGTTGGCTACTAAATGCCCTAAGTCTTGTAATGTGGAGGGTTATTTGATGGAGTTAGAGGCGATCGCCCTGGAGGCGGATCATTTAAACTGTAAGTTAGAAGTACCCGAAGCTAAGGAAACTTTGGAGAAACTAATGGTAGATTTTTTGACCCAAATTTTAGATGGGGCATCGATCCAAACCATTGAGCAAGATATTGATAGTATTAAGAGTATTATTGATGTGGGTACACTCCTAAAGATTAATCTTTGTTTACACAAGGCACAGGAGCAGTTATACTTTTTTGTTCATCAAAAATCCATTGAAAGTATTATCGAACAAGAAACCCTGATGCCCAATAGTTCTAAGTTGCGATCGCTCTTTAAGCTAGGGGAATATTTATCAGTCCATTGTGGCGCTTAGGTTTTACCAATTTTAGACCCTGTGGGGAAGTCATTTAATAACAAGGGGTTTTTAAACCCCCTGCCTTACTTGGTACTAATTTTTAAAAAGGCCATTGCCAATTGTTTATTTCATCCTTATCAATACCATGGGTATGGGCATAGTTAAGATTATCGATAATTTCATTTTTCATCAATTCTTTGAGGTATCCTGCCCTAGAGCCTAGTTTAGGAACACGATCAATAACATCAATTACTAAATTAAAACGATCAATTTGGTTCTTAATAGCTAACTCTAAAGGAGTATTAATATTTCCTTCTTCTTTATAACCCCTCACATGGAGACGCTCAGGATTAGGGTGACGGTAGGCTAGTTTGTGAATTAACCAAGGATAACCGTGGAAATTGAAGATAATGGGCTTATCTTCGGTGAAAAGGGTAATAAAATCTCGGTGGGATAAACCGTGGGGATGTTCAGTTTCATCCTGTAATTTGAAAATGTCCACCACATTAATAAACCTTACCTTTAAATCGGGACATTCTTCCCGTAAAATCGCTGTGGCAGCAAGGGCTTCCATGGTAGGTACATCACCGCAGGATGCCATAATTACGTCTGGCTCGTTGGCTTTGCCTTTTTCGTGGTCATTACTTGCCCAATCCCAAATACCAATACCCTTGGTACAGTGTTTAATGGCATCTTCTACGGTTAAGTATTGGAGATGGCTTTGTTTATCGGCAACGATGACGTTTACATAGTCTTTGCTACGCAAACAATGGTCAATGACACTCAATAAACAGTTGGCATCGGGGGGGAAATATACCCTCGTAACATCGGCACTTTTATTGGTTACTAAATCCACAAAGCCGGGATCTTGGTGGGAAAATCCGTTGTGATCTTGTCTCCATACGGTGGATGATAATAGGATATTGAGGGAAGATACGGGCGATCGCCAAGGCACATGATTTTTAGATATATCTAACCATTTTGCGTGTTGGTTAAACATAGAATCAATGACATGGGCAAAGGCTTCGTAGGTGTGAAATAGTCCATGTCTGCCCGTGAGTAGATAGGTTTCGAGCCATCCTTCTAGGGTATGCTCACTCAACATTTCCATTACCCTACCATCGGGGGAAAGTTCGCCCCCATCTTCATCTTCGGGTAAATAGTCCGCCATCCATACTTTTTTAGAAACCTCATAAATGGGATTAAGGCGGTTAGAAGCGGTTTCATCGGGCCCAAATACTCGGAAAGTGGTCATATTACGAGCCATCACATCCCGTAAAAATATGCCCATGGCCTTAGTATTTTCAAAGCGAATTTTACCTGGGGAGGTAATTTGTATGGCGTATTCAGCATCGGCAAAATTAGGTAAATCAAGGTCTTTTCTGAGTAAACCACCGTTAGTAATGGGGTTCGCACTCATACGCCTAGCTCCCTTCGGAGACAATTCCTGCAATTCGGGAATTAAAGTACCATTTTCGTCGAATAATTCCTCTGGCTTATAACTTTTCATCCATTCCTCTAACAGGCGTAGATGTTCCGTGTTACTGTGCATATTACCCATGGGAACTTGGTGCGATCGCCAAAAATTCTCCACCTTATGACCATCCACATTTTTCGGGCCAGTCCACCCCTTCGGAGAGCGAAAAACAATCATCGGCCACCGAGGACGTTTCGGAATACCAGTGCTACGGGCTTCTGCTTGAATTTCCCTAATTTTATTTACACAAATCTCAAGGGTTTCGGCCATCTTTTGGTGCATAATCTCAGGGTCATCCCCTTCCACAAAATAAGGCTCATAACCATAACCCACAAATAAAGCATTTAACTCCTCATGGGAAATACGAGATAAAATAGTAGGGTTAGCAATCTTATAACCATTAAGGTGCAAAATCGGTAACACCGCCCCATCACGGATAGGATTAATAAACTTGTTGGAGTGCCAAGAAGTCGCCAAAGGCCCTGTTTCCGACTCTCCATCCCCCACCATCACCACGGAAATAAGATCAGGATTATCTAATATAGAGCCATAACCATGGGATAAACTATAACCTAACTCTCCCCCCTCATGAATAGAACCGGGGGTTTCAGGGGTAACATGGCTACCGATATGACCGGGGAAAGAAAACTGTTTAAAAAACTTGCGCATTCCTTCCTCATCCATGCTTTTATCTGGATAAACTTCGGAATAAGTACCTTCTAAATATACGGGGGCAAGAATCCCCGGCGCTCCATGACCGGGCCCTGCCAAATAAATCATATTAAGGTCATATTTATTAATTAGGCGATTGAGATGAACATATACAAAACTCAACCCCGGGCTAGAACCCCAATGTCCTAGTAATCTATATTTAATATCTTCTGGTTTTAGATGTTCTTTTAGTAGCGGATTGGAGCGTAAATAGATCATTCCTACCGCAAGATAGTTACAGGCGCGCCAGTAGGCATCTATTTTTCTTAATTCTTCTGAGTCTAATACTAATGACTCTTTATTTTGTTGTGTGGGAGTTTGTACCATAATTGCACCATACGTTCAGTATTTGTACTCAGTCTAGCACCAGAATTTTTGATGTTCAACCTTTTTGATATTTTTTAATTATTGCTTAACCTTATCTACTTTTTTTTGAAAATATGTTTTTTAAATTACAGTTATAAGGGTATAATTTGCTACTAAAAATAAAGGTAATATTTTTAATGAAGTCTAGATACTATTTGACGGTTTTTTAGGATTTGTACTGTATTATGCCCTGTTTTTCCACCATTACCTTATGAAAGGTTAAGTTATAGTTAAGGAAGTAGTTCTCATGAAGTATTTTAATGCAAAGGGTTTAAGCCGATTGTTAATAAAATTTGAATAACATTAAAGATTATAAATAATTTCACCAATCTATTGAACGGAAAAATTATGATAACTAATAATTAACTTTTGTTTAGGCTTAATTGATCATTAGCTACCTAGAAATTTTATCTACCTAGAAAATTTTATTCATCTCCGATGAATCGCTACTATAACTATCTTTTCAAGACAAAAAATATTACAATAAATAGTATATTTCAAAGTATTTGATTGATTTTTATTTTCTATTTAACCATGATAAAAAAAAGATTATTAATAGAAGATTTAAGTATCACCCCCTATGAAAAAGTATGGGATTATCAAAAAAAATTGGTGCAACAACGGTTAGAAAATCCTAATTTAGACGATGTTTTATTATTAGTGGAGCATCCCGCTGTTTATACCCTCGGTACAGGGTCAACGGTGGACAACCTCAAATTTGACCTAAATCATTTTTCTGGTCAGCTATTTCGCACGGAAAGGGGCGGAGAGGTAACATATCATTGCCTAGGGCAGATTGTAGCTTATCCGATTTTGAATTTACGCCGTCATCAGCAGGATTTACACTGGTATCTCAGGCAGTTGGAGGAGGTGGTAATAAATTTGTTGGCTGTTTATGGGGTTAAGGGTGAAAGAATCGATGGTTTAACGGGGGTTTGGGTGAATGATGAAAAAATAAGTGCGATCGGTATTAAGGTTAAAAGATGGATTACCATGCACGGTTTAGCCATTAATGTAACCTGTGATTTGTCAGGGTTTGAACAAATTATTCCCTGTGGTATTCGGGATAAATCAGTGACGAGGTTGGCTAATTTTGAGCCTGATATACAGATAGAAGATGTAAAAAAACAACTGGTAATAAGGTTTAAAAAAGTCTTTGGTTATGGCTCAAATCTTGAGAATAGCTAAAGATTTCAGGGGTTTTGACAATCAAGGGTTATGATCTAGCTAGACAAAACACTCACAAAACGTAAGCATTTATGGCATCCCCTGAAGCAGTTCAAAAATATTTGGCGTATTGGTTTCAGTTACAAAAACCAGTAATAATTGCCCGTCAGAATAAAGCCATTTTACCAAAAAGAGTTCTTATGGGCGATCGCTACAGCCTCGAATTTGAGAGATGTTGGGAGCTAATTTCAGATCCTGCCACAGGAGATTGTTATGTACAGGGTACCGCCCAAACCATTCAACAGTTACTATCTTCTAAATGGAATATCAGTGACTGCGCCCGTTGTGCCATGCCTGTACCTATCATTGAAGTTGGGATACAAAAATCTAGTTGCGTGTGCGATGATTTAGATAATTGGCCCAATGACTCACTCCCCTCTCCCCGAGAGCCAATTCAGAATAACAAAAGGCTAAAAAATATTTATAGTCGTCTCAACCGCACCTCTCAATCTTTTTAGAGTTGTTTCATCTTCTTGATTTGCGTAAAGCGGTAACCGCATCAACGGTGGCTTGTGCTACTTTTTTTATTTCGGCTTCAGTATTAAATCTACCGATACCAAATCTTAGGGATGCTTGGGCAAGGGTTTTAGGATGTCCTAACGCCGTTAACACATGGGATGGTTTTGTGGATTCAGAAGTACAAGCAGAGCCAGAGGAAACGGCAACGGTGGACTGTAGGGCAAGGATTAAAGCCGCACCATCGACATCTTTAACACTAATGTTAAGGTTGCCAGACAATCTTTTTTCTAAATCCCCATTAAGGATAACCCCTTCTAGTTGACTAATTTCCCGCCAGAGATAATCCCTCAGTTGTTTTTGTTTAATATTTTCTTCTTCCATGGAATTGATAGCTATTTCCACCGCCTTACCAAACCCCACAATATTAGGAGTACACAAAGTACCAGAGCGAATTTTATTCTCTTGCCCTCCCCCCTGAATCTGTGAGGCAATTTTTACCCTCGGATTGCGACGACGGATATATAAAGCGCCTATTCCTTTTGGTCCATAAATTTTGTGGGCTGTGAGAGACATCAAATCAATATTCATCGATCGCACATTGAGGGGTATTTTACCAATACCTTGGGCTGCGTCCGTGTGAAAAAGAATCCCCCTATCATGGCAAATTTGCCCAATGTCAGCGATGGGTTGCAATACTCCAATTTCATTGTTCGCTACCATCACCGATACCAAAATAGTATCTTCTCGGATTGTGTCCTGTAATAAATCTAAATCTAGTAAACCATCTTGCCTAACGGGTAAAAAGCTGACTTCAAATCCCAAATCCATCAAATATTCGCAAGGCTCAATTACTGCTTTGTGTTCGGTTGCTACGGTAATGATATGTTTTCCCTTATCAAAATAGGCCTCTGCTACCCCTTTAATGGCTAAATTATCCGCCTCCGTTGCCCCGCTGGTAAAAACGATTTCATTTTCCTGAGCATTTATCGCCCCTGCAATGATTTCCCTCGCTTTTTTAATTCCCGCTTCTGCTTCCCAACCGTAAACATGGGCAATACTAGAAGAATTACCAAAATAGTCGGTAAAAAAAGGCATCATTGCCTCTAATACTCTTTTATCCATGGGAGTAGTAGCATGACAATCTAAATATATTGGACGCATGATCTTAATTGATAATGGATAATTGAGAATTGATAATAAGTTTCATTGTCCATTAACCCTAGTTGATTGTCAATTATGGTTCACTATGGCTTTGTTGTGTAAGCCACAACTCGGGAAATAGGATTTTAACCATTACCTATTCCCCATTGCCCACCTTCACGACACTACTTTTGAGAATAATGTATGAATTTTTTTTGCAATCTCAGGATATAGACCAAAATCAGCTAAAATAAAATGTTCATAATCAAATTAACCACTTAATACTATGACTGGAAAAGTAATAGATAGTGGTGCTAACGGTTTACTATTAGTATTACTGCCTTTCGCTCTTGTAACCATGGTGGTTTTTGTCGCCTGGCCCCTAATTGTCGGAGCTTTTGCTTTTGCATTAGGGTGGAAGATATGGCAAACCTACCAATGGCAACAACTATCTGCACAAATTGATCCTTTATTTAATCAATTAGTTAACGTCAATCAGGGATGTTTAACTATTTTGGATTTATCTTCAAAAACAGGTTTGAGCGCTCGTATATCTAAATGGTATTTAGATCGTAAAAAAGAGGAATATGGAGCGGTAAAAAGACTTTATGATAATCAAGGAGTTGTTTATTATTTCCTAAGTGCGAATACTTTGGGCAGTATTCTTGATGATAGTGAAACCGAATCTGCACCAAAAACCAATGTAATCTCTTCATCTGATTCTCGTTCTTCTGATGGGAATACTACCACAGTAATTGAATCTCAGCCTCAATCTTCTACTGGTGTTGATACTTCCGCTAATACTGAGGATGTATCCATAGCAAAGGAATCTATTAGCGAAAATAGTGATGATAATGTCTCTGAGGAGAATGATATTTCCCCAGTAAATCCCCCTGAAGTAATTCAGTCTGATTTGGGAGAGGTGATTGAAACTTCTACTATGGTTTTAAATCAAACGGAGTTAGCGAAACGGTTGGAGGTTAGCCCTAGCACTGTGGGTAAAAGAAAGTTGGATGATGATTTTGGGATTTGGAGCCAAAGTCGAGATCCTGACGGCATTCCGTGGTTTTATAAGGAGGAAGAGAAGGAGTTTATTCCTCGGGAGTCGTAGTATTTCTTTGTGTTTTTTGCTCAGGGGAGAAGGTTAAATTTTTAATAATAATAGGGGGTTTAAACCCCTTTTTCTTTTTGATGTCATCAAAATGTTTATCATCCGTATATTATGCGGATTTTTTAGTATATTTTTGTAAATAAAAATAAAGTTTAAATAATTTTGACTAGGTTTTATTAAAAAACTAACTATTTCAAAAATGAGGATCATATAATAAAGACAAATAACTCGAGAGAATTACTAATTTTGTTGATATTAATTAAGCTCTGGGGGTTGTTTTAATTTGGCTAATTTAAATGTTAGTCTTTGTAAACAATATCTATGTTGAAAAAATAGTTAATTTTTAAAATATTATTTTTTGATAATTTTTAGAAGATATTAAGTTACTGTAACCCCTAGTTTTTTGGAGAGAAGAAAATGCAAATTAGTGATATACTCAAACGCTATGATAAGGGCGATCGTGACTTTAGGGAAATCAATTTAAGTAAGAGTAATTTAAGTGGGATGAACTTAAGTTATGCTAATCTATCTCGCTCTAAGTTGATGGAAGCTCATTTAGCATGGTCAGATTTACAACGATGCTTTTTACTGGAGTCTGATTTGCGGGGGGCTTTTCTTTATGGGGCAAATCTTAGTTTTGTGAAGCTCAAAGATGCCTTATTGATGGAAGCAGATTTAACTAAGGCTGATTTACAGGGTGCTCAATTACATAAGGCTGATTTACAGGGGGCAACCCTCAGCGGTGCGGTATTAAATTGGGTGAGTCTTTATATGGCAAATTTACCGGGAGTGAATCTTTGCGGTGCTAATTTGGAGGGGATTAATTTACGGGGTGCTAATTTAGAAAAGGCGAATTTGAATTGGACGAATTTAAGCGGTGCAAGGTTAAGTGGTGCTAATTTGCGGGGGGCTAAACTTTATGGCATTAAGTTAAAGGGGGCTTTTCTTAATGGTTTGGATTTACATGGTATTAATTTTAGTGCCATGGATTTAGAGGAAACTAAAATGAGTGGCATGAAGCTCTATGGTGCTAATCTCAGTGGTAGTAATATGCAGTCTGCCTATATGCGCCGTACTGTTTTGGATAAGGCAGATTTAAAAAATGTGGTGCTAAATAAGGGACAGTTGAAAGGTGCTCAATTTGTTCAGGCTAATTTGATGAAAAGTGATTTGAGTGAAACGGATTTGAGGATGGCGGATTTAAGTTTTACTAATCTTAATTTGGTTAATTTAAAGGGTGCTGATTTGAGTAATGCTAACCTCCACGGTGCCTATCTTTGGGGTGCTTGTCTTGATGGGGCTATTGTAAGGGGTGCTAATTTTACGGGGGCAAATTTACGGGATGCGGATTTATCAGGCATAGATTTATCAGATGCAATTCTGACAGGGGCGACTATGCCTGATGGTAAGATTCACGTTTAGAGGCGACGGGCGATCGCACTTTCCCAAGTATTAACCATAGAAGAAAGGTCAACATCAATCAGGGATTGACCAGAATTAACCTGTAAATTACTACCCTTAACAACCCCAATTTCCTGCCAATTATTAGGTAAATGGTTCGCCAAAAACTGCTCCCAAGACTCCTTATTTTCAGGGGAAACAGAAACGATAATGGCACTAGCTAACTCCCCAAATAAAGCCCTATCGAAACGACCATCAAAAGCAGGTAAATTAACCACAGCACCCACATTCCCACCGATGCAAGACTCCGCAAGGGCAACGGTAAAACCACCCTCCGCACAATCATGGGCAGAGTTTACCAAACCATGGCGAATCCCTTCACGACAGGCTTTTTGTACCGCCTTTTCCAACTCAAAATCTAGGGCAGGGGGTTTTCCAGCGATGGTGTCATGGATAGTTGCCAAATATTCAGAAGCTCCCAAACTAGGATTAAAAGCCCCTAAGAAGTAAATCAAATCCCCCTCTTTTTGCCATCCTTGCCCCGCAATTTTGGTAATATCAGGAATTAAACCCACCATCCCGATAACAGGGGTAGGGTAAATGGGTTGAGGATTGCCCTCGCTGTCCACGGTTTCGTTATAGAGGGAAACATTACCCCCCGTCACAGGGGTTTCAAATTGACGACAGGCTTCGGAAATACCACTACAGGCGTGGTGTAACTGCCAATAACCGATGGGCTTTTCAGGGCTACCAAAGTTAAGGTTATCCGTTACTGCAATAGGTTCAGCCCCCACACAACTAAGGTTACGAGCTGCCTCGGCCACCGCTAAAGATGCCCCTAAATAGGGATCGAGATACACATAACGGGGGTTACAGTCGGTGGTGGCAGCTATACCCGTTTTCGCTAATTCGGGTTTACCGTTAACAGGACGCACCCTAACGATGGCAGCATCAGCGCCCCCAGGGAGCATGACCGTATTGTTTTGTACTTGGTGATCGTATTGGCGGTAAATCCACCGTTTGGAGGCGATGGTGGGCTGATCGAGGAGGGTTAAAAGAACTTCAGACCATTTTTGACCTTTTACCCCGTTTTCGTCGCACTCAGACAATTCGCTTTCGTTCCAAGTCCATGCCT
This sequence comes from Cyanobacterium sp., assembly GCF_054166785.1. Classification (NCBI taxonomy): domain Bacteria; kingdom Bacillati; phylum Cyanobacteriota; class Cyanophyceae; order Chroococcales; family Geminocystaceae; genus Cyanobacterium; species Cyanobacterium sp. The sequence goes on along the minus strand of NZ_JBSZCP010000013.1, from coordinate 33,884 downwards.
TTTGGGCATATTCGGGGGCTTCGGAAAGTAGTTGGTGGTGATAGACGGGGGTATTATCCGCTAGGGCGGTGGAGGGTACTTCGGCGGCGATGCTTCCTTGGTGGAGGATGCGCACAATTTGCTCCTCGATTACTTCCCCTGCTACCACGGCATGGAGTCCCCAACGCTCGAAAATATCGATTAATTCTTGCTCTCTGCCTTTTTGGGCAATAAATAACATTCTTTCTTGGGACTCGGAAAGGAGATATTCATAAGGTATCATTCCCGTTTCCCTAGCTGGAATTTTGTCTAAATCTAACTCAATACCCAATCCCCCTTTGGCGGCCATTTCAGAGGTAGAACAGGTAATTCCTGCGGCACCCATATCCTGGGCGGCTACCACTGCCCCCGTCTTAAAGGCTTCTAAACAGGCTTCCACAAGGGATTTTTCGAGGAAAGGGTCTCCTACTTGTACCGCAGGGCGATCGTCCATGGAATCGTCCGTTAACTCGGCACTGGCAAAACTTGCGCCTCCCATACCATCACGCCCTGTGGTGGAGCCAACGTATAAAACGGGATTTCCTACCCCAGAAGCCCCAGACTTAACAATGGTTTCAGTTTCCATCAAGCCGATAGCCATGGCATTAACGAGGGGATTCCCTTTGTAAGCGGAATTGAAATACACCTCACCGCCCACGGTGGGAACTCCAATCGAGTTCCCGTAGTGACTTATACCCTCTACTACCCCTTGAAAAATTCTTTTGGTGTGGGGGTTGTCTAAATTACCGAAACGAAGGGAGTTTAAAATGGCGATGGGGCGCGCACCCATGGTAAAAATATCTCTGAGGATACCCCCTACCCCCGTGGCGGCTCCTTGGAAGGGTTCGATCGCACTGGGATGATTATGGGATTCAATTTTGAAGGCTACCTGTAACCCGTCTCCAAAATCCACAACCCCTGCATTTTCTCCAGGCCCTACTAAAATTCTTTCCCCCGTGGTGGGAAATTGGGAAAGGAGAGGGCGAGAATTTTTATAACAACAATGTTCTGACCACATTACCCCAAACATCCCTAATTCTGCTTTGTTGGGGTGTCTGCCTAAGCGTTGGACTATATCTTCATACTCAGAGGGTTTTAAGCCTTCGGATGCAATTTCTTCAGGGGTAAAGGGCGCTGACATATATGGTTGTTTGTTTTTGTGAATTAACGCCTACATTATCCCATATTCATATATCTTAATCAAATTTTTTTCTTGAGGATTCAAACGGTGGAGAAAAGGTTTAAAGTTGAGAAAGTAAATCTCGATAATGTTGTTCTCGATGATTAATTTCTTGGGCGATTTGTAAAGCCCTTGTAAAAGAGTTTCTCGCCTCGGTAATGTTTTGTTTTTGTTGATGAATTATACCTATTTGCTCATGGGTTCCCATTAAGCCAAAATAATCATAGGCTTGTTGTTGTAATTTTATCAATTCGTCATAAACAGTCAGCGCCGCATCTAATTCCTCATATTCCTGATATAGATTACCCAATCTTTTGAGGGCATCAGTGACGATCGCAAATTGTCCTTGAGTCCATGCCGTATTAAAAGCCCCATGATAAAATACCGCCGCCTCCTCTGGATTATCCAATAACCGATAATTATCCCCGATGGAAATCTCAATCAAAGCCACAGCCCTTAAATTATTATCCCTAACATGACTCGCAATCAACTTTTTATTATATTCAATGGTATTTTCAGGACGTAACATCGCCCCATTAATTTGGGATAACCTTCTTAAATAATTAGACTCCGCCAGAAAATTTCTCTCTTGTTGGGCAATAGTTAGCAACTCCTCATAAATAGGTTGAGCCTCCACATAATTAAACCGAGCTAAATATAAACTACCCAAAGCCTCCAAATTAGTTATTATTTCTTCCTGATTATTTTCTTCCCGCGCAACTCCTAACAACTGCTGTCTTAATAAAACCGAATTATCACCATTCCTCAAATTTTCATAAGCTACCAAAAAATAAGGCAAAAGCTGGGGGTTAAGACGATTATTCCTAGTATTCTGAGACTGTAAAACAGACAACCTTTCACTCAAAAAATTAACATCATCTCCCCTACCCCTAGCCCATGCTACCGCCCCAACCTCACCAATTATTTCAACCTCTTCCCTAACTCCCAAAAAACGACTTAATCTTATTTGACGATACCAAATCTCGAAAGCCCCATCGACATTACCCAACTCTAGCTGACTTTGTGCCGATTGATTCAACTCCTCAAGGGCCCCTTGCAGGGCTTCCCTTTCTTCTCGAGTTAAATTATTTCCCCTTGGCAATAACTCATCCCTAACGGTTTCATTAATAGGGTTAACCCTTCTGCTTTGAGCAAAAACAGGGCTAGAAATTGTAAAAATAGCTAACAACAATAACCAACAGTAGATAACAAAACCTTTTTTGGGGAACATGATATGTGTAGAAAAATTTAGACCGTCATCTATTATAGTCTTTTGAAAAAAACCCTATCTAGGAAACAGATAGGGCGATGGATTTTATAATAATTTTAAAGCACGAAAACCGTAATATAAACCCACAGCGGCTACGGTGAAACCACCAATGATGCCAACATATGCAATTACACCAGACATATATAAAACTCCTTAACTTAAAATGGATAACCGATCTATTGTACAATAGACTGCTAAACCAATCACTAAGTTATACCACCCCAGTCTTTTAATAATTAACGATGCACTCAATCATCCCTGTAAAACTACCCCAAAACGCCTACGAAATCCACATCGCTACAGATGGATTAAGAGAAATTGGGCGCAAAGCAAAGTCTTTGGGTATCGGTAAAAAGATTTTGGTCATTTCTAACCCCGAAATTTTTAATTATTACGGACAAACGGTGATAGATGCTTTTGTCGAAGAAGGATATGAGGTTAATTATCATCTAATTCCCGCAGGGGAAAGTTATAAAACCCTTGAGTCTATCAGTAAAATCTATGATCAGGCTTTAGATTTACGCCTAGAAAGAAACTCTACCATGGTAGCTTTGGGGGGCGGTGTCATTGGAGATATGACGGGGTTTGCCGCTTCTACTTGGTTGAGGGGAATAAATTTTATTCAGATTCCTACTTCCTTACTTGCCATGGTGGATGCTTCGGTGGGCGGAAAAACGGGGGTAAATCATCCCCGAGGAAAAAATTTGATTGGGGCTTTTTATCAACCTAAATTGGTGTTAATTGATCCTACGGTTTTAAAAACATTGCCAGAGCGAGAGTTTCGGGCTGGTATGGCGGAGGTGATTAAATATGGAGTGATTTGGGATAAAGAGTTGTTTTACCGCTTAGAATCGGCTGAGAACCTTGATTCTATGAATGTTTTAGATCCTGAGTTACTCCGTTACATTTTAGAACGTTCTTGTCTGGCGAAGGCGGAGGTGGTGCGACAGGATGAACGGGAAGGGGGGGTAAGGGCTATCCTTAATTATGGACACACGGTAGGGCATGGGGTAGAAAGTTTGACTAATTACAATACCTTTGTCCATGGGGAAGCGGTAGCCATTGGCATGGCGGTGGCTGGAAAAATTGCTGTGGGGGCTAGTTTGTGGACGGAGGATGAGCTAATCAGACAAAATAAGTTAATTGAGAAGGCTGGTTTACCGTTAAATATCCCTGATACGGTGGATAAGGAAGATTTACTGGATAGTTTGCAGTTGGATAAAAAGGTTAAGGCTGGAAAGGTACGTTTTATTTTACCCACTGAAGTTGGTAAGGTGATTATTACCGATGAAATTACAGCAGATTTATTGAGGGATTGTTTCTGATGATGTGTTACCTTGTGAGGGTTTAATATAGCAGTTATCATGGTCGTAAAATATAGAATAATGCCCCTAAATCGCCCTTAATAAGTGGGATTGGGAAATAACAGACGTACCCCATAATCAAAGAAAACACGATATTTAATTTTAAATATTATTTTACTTTTACCCCCATACTAATTTTTAGGAATTAAAAAAGATGGTTTCATCAACTAATAAGACGGAAAAGTTAGCATTTACCACTAAATTAGCGTTTGGGGCGGGGGATGTTGGCACTGCTTTGTCTGCTAATTTATTGATTTTTTTCCTGTTACCTTTTTTTACTAATGTAGCTGGTTTAAGTCCTAGTTTGGCGGGTAGTATTTTGATGATTGGTAAGATTAGTGATGCTATTAATGATCCTATCATTGGAATGTCGAGCGATCGCACCTCAACCCCCTGGGGGCGCCGTATCCCTTGGATGATATTAGGGGCAATTCCTTTTGTCGTCTTCTTTTTCCTGATGTGGGTAGTACCTAGTTTTAGTGATGATCCTCGCACAAATACTATTTACCTATTTATATACTACATGGTAGTGGCGATCGCCTTTCACATCTGCTATACTGCCGTTAATTTACCCTATCAAGCCCTCACCCCAGAATTAACCAAAGATTATAATGAACGCACAAATTTAAACAGTTTTCGCTTCAGTTTTTCCATCGGTGCTAGTATTTTTTCCTTAATCTTAGCAGGAATAATATTTGATATTTATGATGGTCAAGATCAAGAAAAATATTTAATCTTAGGTTTTTTATCTAGTCTAATTGCCTTGGTAGCCCTAGTTTGGTGTCCTTTACAACTACAAGAAAGGGGGAAAAAGCCATTATTAACCAGAAATAATCGAAAAAACCTAGGATTTTTATTAATTGCCATAGCCACAATATTAAGTATATTTGCAGTTATTAGAATAGTTAATAATGTCACTTCTCAAGATATATTTGAAGGCATTATATTTTTGTTTTTTACTATTATATTAAGTGCCATGGCATGGACATTTATTACAGGAAAAACAGAAGAACATTTACTCATTCCAGAGGAAATCAAAGATAATCAAAATCAAGAACAAATTCCCTTTTTTCGCCAACTAAAAATCGTATTTAGTAACAAACCCTTTTTATTCGTTATCGGTATCTATCTTTGCTCATGGTTAGCCGTGCAACTCACCGCCTCCATATTGCTCTTTTTTGTGGTTAACTGGATGGGATTACCCGAAAGTGCCTTTCCCCAAGTTGCGATCGCAGTTCAGGGTACAGCCTTAATAATGCTGTTTGTTTGGCAAATAATCAGTAAAAAATTAGACAAAAAAATAGTTTACTTCCTCGGCTCAGGTATTTGGGTAATCGCCCAAATCGGCTTATTTCTCATTCAACCCGGGCAAACAACACTACTATATATTCTTGCTATCCTCGCAGGATTCGGAGTTTCGGTAGCCTATCTAATCCCTTGGTCAATGATACCCGATGTAATTGACCTTGACGAACTAAACACAGGAAAACGTAGAGAAGGAATTTTCTATGGCTTTATGGTACTGTTGCAAAAATTTGGACTAGCCCTTGGCTTATTCCTTGTGGGCATAGCCCTAGACGCATCAGGCTTTATCAGAAACATTCCCGGAGAAGCAATTCCCACCCAACCTTCCTCTGCCCTCCTTGCCATTCGTCTGGTGGTTTCGGTTTTACCCGCCATCGTATTAGTTATGGGAGTAATTCTTGCCTACTTTTATCCCATTACCAGAGAATATCATAGTCAAATCAGATTAAAGTTAGACCAGAAAAATTTATAAGTATTGCACAATTTAAATCTAATTTTGCTCTACTTACGCACAGGTAAGAAAAGGAATATTTTAATTAGGTTGTCAATATCAATTTTTTTTTGGAACTTTTTATGGTTTTGCCAGTCTAAATAAATTAGTTGATAACTTTCAGGATATTTTATTAATATGTTTAACTCTTCCTCCAGAACCTCCAATCAAAAAAAAGTATTATCCTTAGTCAAGCCTAAATCTATTATTGCCCTAACCCTTTGTGCAGGGATGATTTCCACTACAGGTATTAGCTCCGTTGCCGCTCAAAGTCGTAACTCCAGACATTTTCGTGGTGATTTTCCTGCTAGAAATAACAGAGATTTTCGTGGTGATAACAATTCTTCTCGAAACCGCAGAGATACTGTACCAGTTTCCAATGAAAATAGAGGTATCTTTACCCAACAAAATGCGCAACTTAGCCTTCCTGCAGGAACAAATGTTCCCACCGTTTATGCAGAAGATAGAAACGCCACCAGAATTTATGTAACGAAAGAAGAAACTTTACCTTTAACCCTTACTGTAGATAGAGATATTAGAAATAATCGTAATAATATTGTAATTCCTGTCAACAGCCGTATTGAGGGGGAAATTCGCCCAGCAAGAAATGGTCGAGGTTCTTTATTTGTGGGTAGAACTATCGTTTATCCTAATGGTACAAGGATGCCCATTGATATTGAATCTAATGTAGTTACTCGCACCGAAGTAGTTGAAAGGGGGGGTAATAGCGATTCCATTTGGCAAGGTGCATTGGCAGGGGCAGCAGCGGCTACCCTAATTTCTGGAGTAACTGGTAACAGGGTTATTTCCACCGAGAAAATTTTGGGTGGTGCTGGTTTAGGAGCATTGGCTGGTTTATTACTCCGTCAGGGGCCTTCTTCTGCGGAGGTAATTTCTTTTGATACTAGAAGGGATCTTAATCTTACCTTACGTTCTAGTTTAAGTTATTAGATTAGATTACTGAGAATAACCAACGCTCAGATAATTTTAAATATCTAATTATCCATTCTCAATTCTCAATTATCCATTACTTTTTTGTATTTCATGCCGGGTAATTGGGTAATAAGTCCTTCTAATTCTAGTTGTAGTAAAATTCCTGACACTTGGGCGGTGGGTAGTTGTGTTTTTGTTACTACCATATCTAAAGATGTGGGGTCAGGGGCGATCGCACCATATACTATACTCAAAGGAGGACTCAAATTAGGCTCTTTTGGTTTTACCACAACAGAGGATTTTACAACTACCCCATCAAAAGCATCCTGTTGTACATTTTCACTAAATAAAGATAATTGCTGAGGTTGATCTAAATCAGGAATACTCCCCAAACTAGCTAGTAACTCCTCTGGGGTGACAATTATTTCCGCCCCCCTATGAATCAACCTCAAACAACCCCTTGCCTGAAAATTATCAGGGGTATTGGGTAAGGTATAGACATCTCGATTAAACTCCGTCGCATAATGGGCTGTAATCAAAGCTCCCGACTTTTCCGGTGCTTCCATCACCAATACTGCTCGACATAACCCCGCCACAATACGATTACGGGCAGGAAAATTTCCCCTTTCTGGGCGACTACCATGGGCATACTCCGTCATGATTAATCCCTTTTGGGTAATCTCCCTCATCAAATCACGGTTACTAGGGGGATAAACTCGATCTAATCCATTACCTAATACCGCAATAGTTCTACCCCCTGCATCTAAACAGGCACGATGGGCAACGGTATCGATACCCTCCGCCAACCCTGAAACGATAATAAAACCTTTCTGTGCTAGTGCTTTACTAATATTATAAGTCCAGCGACGACCATGTTCGGTGGGTTTACGAGTACCGACAATACCAATCATCGGTGTAATGCCATTATTTTCTTTTTCCACTATCTTTCCTTTGTAATAAAGAATAGCGGGAGGGCTAGGAATTTCTAATAATAAATGGGGGTATAAATCATCACTAGGAGTCCAAAAAAAAGGATTCTTTTCAATGTGTTGTTGAAAAAGGGAATCAGGGTCAATTTTTCCTCTTTGTTGATCGATGGTTTCACTAAGTTTTTTGCCGATGCCATCCACCATTAATAATTCTTGAGAAGAAACCTGCCAAGCTATCTCTAAACTATTAAAAGTTTGATGAATTTTTCTAATAGATGTTGCACCTAATCCTTTGATATTTGACCATGCCAACCAATACTTTTTTTCTCGGTTATTACTCATGTTTCATCCTATACGATAAAGTTATTTTCTTCCCCCAGAGAGGCTTGACGACTACGAGCATCATAATATAAATCAGCTAAAGTTATACTATAAATTGCCTGTCTTATTTTTTGGTTTAATTTACGCCACAAAGCAACCGTAACCCAGTCAGTAGAGTTGTTTTGACCACTAATATCTAAGGGCATTGATTCTAAATTTTCCCCCACTGCTTCGAGTATTTGTCCTAGGGATATTTCATCGGTTTCATGGGCTAATTGATAACCCCCTTGTGACCCCCTCACAGAATTTATTAATCCCGCTTGACGAATTTTTATTAATATTTTCTCTAAATAGGGTGCAGGAATATTTTGTCTAAGGGCGATCGCCCTTACAGAGGTAGGTTTAAAATCAGGTTGTAAACTAAGATCCAACAAGGCTTTGACCGCATAATGCCCCTTAGTAGTTAACTTCATATAAAGAAAAAATATTAAAAAAACAGGAATAACATATTAAAGGACAATAAGTTTAGAAATAAAATAAAAAAATGCTATTTTAGTATATTATAGATCAGAAACAAAGAGAGTTATTAGTCTTTTGTAAATCAAAAAAAATAGCTAGTCAAAAAATAGTAAAATCAAAGTAAATGTCAAAAAAAGTAAAAGCATTAACAGGAAAAGAGTTACTCAAAAAAGTAAAAAAGATGGGTGACGCATCCCGGGAAGAAAAAGCCATTGAATGTGGTTATTACACCCTATCAGGCAAACAAAAAAGAGTCAGTATGGTGAAATTTCTTAATGCTCTCATAGAAGCAGAAGGTATTAGCCTCGACAATGACTCCACCGCCGAAGCCAAGAAAAGGGGTAGAAGTGCCAACTACCGCATCAATGTACAATCCAACGGTAATTTATCCATCGGTAAAGCCTATACCGAAAAAATGGGTTTAAAACCGGGAGATGAATTTGAAGTAGTTTTGGGGCGTAAAAATATTCATCTCAAACAAGTAGATGAAGAATAAACTCCATTAACTAATCCCCTCTGCCCCATCCAACCAACCTTGCTTAATGGGTTTAGCCTCCCTCTTGCCCAGGTAAAAAACGACTAACCTTGGCTTTAACCAAAACTTTATCCTGTTGGGCATAGCCAATAAAACGTATATAAACCAAATCCCCCTCCCTAATATCATCAGCATCTGGTTGGTGTAAATTGGGGTCAAAATTTACCCGTCGCCATGGTTGCCCAACGGGAGTTATTTCCCACCCTGCCAACAAATCCTCGAGGGGTTTTAGTAAACAGACAACACTTTTAGCGGGTAAATCGGGTTTAAACTTCACCATAATTTTAGCCGTAGGATAATTAGTAAGCAAAGACTGTAATTGCTCAAAATATTTTGTCTGTAAATCTTGTTTTACTTCCTCTGGCAACCTTTCACACTGTTGAGATAAAACAGAGTTTTGTTTTTCTAACTCCAATATTTTATTAGTTATATCGGCCACCTTCTGGGTAAATTCTTTGTGAAGGGCTTGATATTTATCTTGGGTAGATTCTAATTCCTCAGTGGAATCATTCAAGTCAGACTGCAACTCCATAATATCTAATCTAGCCTGTTGTAATTCCTCCACCTTAGTAGCCAATTGCCCCTGTAGATTATCAATAACCGTCCTTTGTTGCTCTGTAATTTGAACTAACTTTCTACGCCGAGGAGTAGATACGGAATTATGCTCCGATGAGGTTTTACTACCCAAAAAAGCCATCAAAAAAACTGAGCTTCCTAACCATAAAAATAAGCCCAGAAAAAAATCTTTCACATCTACCATATCCAACTCCACTGACTTTTAAACATGAACTTAAACCATCTCTTAAGGTTTATTTTTTTTCTCATCCTCTAAAATGATAGTTAATGTAAATACTTTTAAGCAATAATATTATGACCAGCGATCAATTTTTAATGTTAGTGGTACTATTAATCCCCGGATTGTCTTTATCTATTATTGTGATGGCTGCCTTTGCAAAGGGAGGTTAGGGAATAATTGATAATTGTCTATTCGGTGTTAGAAGCCAAGGGGTTAAAACCCCTTGTTAATAAATGAGTAATAAAGACAAAAAATAATAGAAGTAGGGTTATGCCTTGATGATGTTTATTCCTCGCTGATATAACTCCTTAGCATAATCTGTCCATGTGCCTTGCCCCCAATAGCGAAAACAGCTAGTTTGCAATAGTAGATTATATAAAAGGGCTTCTTGATAGTTTTGGGTATGGGTAATTTGAGGATTTTCTGTTACCAAAGAATCATATTTTTCATGGAATAAAGCACTTAGCTGATTCATGGGTTGCAATACATTTTCATAACCTTTTACCCAGCTTAAATCATTTGTCCATGATGCGCCTTCGGTATGGAATTGATGATCATTTTCCGTTAAAAAGGCGATCGCACTTTGTACTTTTTCGGGGGTTATATCATCCCCAACCCGTTGCCAAATCTTGTGTTGCCCCACCCCTTGACACACAGGGAAATCATCTTCATATACCCCAGAGGCTGCCAACAACTCCAGATATTCTGTGCCATTTACCCCCACCACATCAGAATTTTTGATGCCATACCATAGGGGAGGAAAATCCCGAGGAAACTCATTCATCATTACCCCACCATTTTCTCCATCGGCAATTTGGGTTACACAAGGGGGAATCATCACCCCATTTATGGATTGCTTGTCTTTTGTTTTCGCCTCATGGTAGGGTTGCATCTGTGCCACTAACTTAGTATCCGAACCCTGAGTTTTGATTAACGCTGTAATACTGATAGTCTCCCCACGGGAATTTTTAGCTACCAAACGATTAGGAATATATTTCTCATCATGGTATAGTCCTTGTCCATCGAGTCTTTCCACCGAATGCTCTTGTACTAATAACCAACGATAACCACATTCCTTCAACGCCTTGATATATTCATACAAAGTATCGGGATGATTAGGCAGGTGCATCTCAGGGGGTGAAAAACCCTTAACTCTTTTTAGGGCATCTTCTCCGAAAATAGAAGCAAAATGATGTTGCCATGCCTGAATGTGTAACTTAATATCGGGAATAGGAGTAGATGGAATTACCCCATGGGACCACATCGTACCTAACCATTCTACATAGGGTTGGTAGGTTTTATCTTGAGTAATTTTACGCAAATTATTTAAAATATCCTCCCTGCCCATCTGTTGCAATCCCCATAATAGATTGCCTGAGTAGTCCAGCATAATGCGAGGGCTACAACCATTTGCCACTAATTCGGGAATAAAATCCCCCATACGGCTATAACACCAAGCAAATACAGAAGCGTTATGGTTATCCCCTTCCCCCTGATGCTCAAACATATGTTGTAAATTACAGATTAATTCCCCATGTTGCCCTGCGGGGATGGTGGGTTGGTGCATATGTAAGGCACAGGCAAATAGAGCTTTTTTTTCTTGTAAATTAATATCGGTGTTATCTAAAAAAATAGATTCTTGGTGATTAACTATCTTTTCTATATCTAATTCTTTTCCTGCAATGGGGGGAATATCTGTGGTGAGTTGTCTAAACTGTTGTACATTTGTAGCGGTCATGATAACAATGGTTCTCCATGTGAACTATCGCTATAGTATCTTTATTATGTAAGTCTTTTTAGTTTGACTCTCAAATCTTAATTAATTTTTTACATATACCCCCATGTCTAATATTCTAGCACCATGGCGATCGCCCTTAGCCAAAGCATTACATCTAAATAGGGCAAAACCCTATAGCCGTTACTTTCAACTAGCCACCATTTCCCCCGAGGACTTTCCTACAAATCGCACCGTGGTATTTAGGGGATTTTATGACGATACCAACTGGCTACAAATCATCACCGACATCAGAAGCGAAAAATATCAACATCTACAAAAACAACCCCAAAGCGAAATTTGTTGGTACTTTACCAAAACTAGAGAGCAATTTAGAATCCATGGTGTTATTGATATTATCACCCATCAAGAAAAAGAGCCAAAAATGCTCCATGGCCGTCAACAGGTATGGGAAAAATTGAGCGATAACGCCAAAATACAATTCACATGGGCAAACCCCGGGGAGACACTTAATGATGAATCCGCCATCACCCCCGACAATCTTGATAATCCCCTAGATACTTTTTGTTTACTACTATTTAAACCCCAAAAGGTTGACCATCTGCAACTCAAAGGCAATCCTCAAAATAGATACTTGTACCAATTAGAGGAACAAAATCAATGGAAAATGAGTCCTACTAATCCATAGTAATCAAATTTATCTTGAACAAGGGGTTTAAACTCCTTCCCCTAAACAACTAACTAAATTAAATGTAAAACTAAGAAAATTGACAACAAAAAAAGAGCCTTGGAATTAACCCTTAGCTCTTCTTATGGAGTACGGAGAGGGAGGGATTCGAACCCTCGTTGAAGTTACCCCCAAACAGCATTTCCAGTGCTGCGCCTTCAACCGCTCGGCCACCTCTCCAGATGACACAGTTAAATATTATAGCTAATCTAAAAAAAATTTACAAGGTAAGAGAACAAAAAAAGGTTTAGACAATTTCTTAAATTAGGGCTATAGTCCTTGCTAGGAGATTCTTGTAATCATTTTTTGAAAATGCCAATTATTGTTTAATTCAAATTCAGTAGAGCAAAAAGTGTGAAAATCACTATCTCAAAATTTTTTAAATAATGGTTATGATAGATGGGAAAAATATCAACGACTTCCACCAAAGGAATGAATACTACTACATTGTTAAATAATCGTTATCAAATCATAGAATCTATTGGTAGGGGGGGGTTTGGGGAGACTTTTCTTGCCATAGATACCCATTCGCCCTCCCATAAAAGATGTGTGATTAAGCAACTAAAGCCGATTATTAATGAGTCGAGCATTCCTGACTGGATGTATGATCGTTTTGAACAAGAGGCTCGTATATTAGAACATGTGGGGGATGAACAAATTCAAGTACCCCGTCTTCATGCTTATTTTTGTGAAGATAAAAATTTTTATTTAGTACAGGAATGGGTAGAGGGAATTACCCTCACCAAAAAAGTTCAGGAAGAAGGCAAAATTCCTCCCGAAGAAGTGGAGCAGTTTTTATTAAAAATCCTTCCCGTATTGGGTTACATTCACAAAGAAAATATCGTCCATCGAGATGTGAAGCCTGACAATATCATCATTCGGGCGAAGGATAATTTACCAGTATTAATCGATTTTGGGGCCGTAAAAGAGGCTTTAACGACTTTAATGTATTCCCATGGGCAATCTGCCTATTCTATCGCCATTGGCACCCCGGGTTATATGTCTTCTGAGCAAGCGGCGGGGCGCCCTATTTTCTCTAGTGATTTATATAGCTTAGGTTTGACGGCGGTATATATGTTAACGGGTAAGTCCCCCCAGCATTTACGCACGGATAATCGCACGGGGGAAATTTTGTGGCGTGATGAGATTCCAGATTTTCATTCTAATCTCGCTGGGGTAATTGATAGGGCAATTCGTTTTAGCCCCAGGGAGCGTTTTTCTAATTCTCAGGAAATGTTGGATGCCCTCAAACCCATGACTTCCCATCAGCCTACGGTGGGTTTTGGTAGCCCGAAAATACCTACTAAAAATATTTCTACTTCTACTAATAATCGTACTATTAGTTATGATCCCACGGTGGCGGTGGGAGGACGGAATCAAAACTTGGTTAATAATCCTCTCCATGGGGGTACTATTAGACGGGGCAAGGTGAACACGGTAGCGGTTAATGATTCTTATACTCAAGGGTATGAGGAGGATGAAAAACAGGGCTTTTTTGGCTCTTTATTACCTATCCTATGGTTATCTCTCATTGCGATCGCCTCTTTTACCCTCGGTTATGGGGTAATTGCCAATATATTTGATAATTCTAATTCACAGTTAGCCAATGAATCAGGGGAAAATCAACCATCCCCAAATTCAGAAGAAGTTGAACCCCCTGCCATTGAGTCAAATCGCCGTAATCCAATCCTAAATCCTGATATATTTCGTCTTCCGGAGCGAGAAACGGTAGAAGAAGAAATTAATCCAGAAGAAACCGTGGAAAATCAGGAAAATGAGTCGGAAATTACTGAAAATCAATCAAGTTCAGAGGAAACTACTTCCCCAGAATCCCCTGAGGGTAATCAAAACCAAGGAGCTTCTAATCCTCCTTCTGATAGTTCGAGGGGACGGGGTAGGAGAGATAATTCGTCCTCTGGCACAGGCAACTCTCTCCCTGTTTTAACCACAGGAAGCCTCGTAAATGAAGTTTTAAGCAGATTAGGTGAGCCTAGCCAAAGACGCTCTAATCCTGAAAGCAATACCACGGAATGGAGTTATAACAACGTACTCAACAGCAACACTCAGGTTAGTTACAAGGTGGATGATAACAATAATCGCATTAGAGAAGTTGATTTATCTTTTCCTCCTTCTGCGGATATGGAAACCATGGCGGCAACTTTTGATCGTTTATTGAAGGGTAATTTAACCCCTGTGGTAAGGGAGGCTTTAAGGCAGGTGGTAGATGGGGAGACTGATTTAAGATCTTTTAGTGTGGCAAATTGGAATGGTCAGATTAGAAAGGTTAATGGCAGAATTAATGTTAATCTTTGGGTGATGGAGTAGTTACAATTCTGTGGGCAGGTCTTCTATAAATATTGATTTACATAGGTTTTGATAATATCTAAGGGCGATCGCACTTAGTCCCAATCTAGCCTTGGCTAAATCGATATTTTCTTCTTTTACTGCTCCCCAAATACGACAGTTTTTTTCCCATGCGGTTAAGGCTTGAAACATTTTTTCAACGATTTTAAGGTAGTTAATTTTTCCTGATTTATTATTTTTCGTTAGTTCTAAGCAGTAAATAATACTTTTTATTAACCCTAAATCTTTCGTTATTAAAAATTCTAAACTACTAAATTTTATTTCCTCAAAATCTAATATATTCCATAAATTTGTGGCAAAATTTAAACAGTCTAAAGTAATTATTCTTTGTTCATGGGCTGATCTTAAAATTGAGCAAAAGCGACTGTGGATATAAATATGCTTAAAATCAGCTTGTATTTTACTATGATTAATATAGTTATTTTCAAAAGAAAAGCTCAGTAAATTATTTAAATATTCCTCTAAAAAAAAATTATCTAAAGTTAACTCTAACCAACCCTCTCCTGATATATTCATCATTAAATTACCATATTTTTTGAGATTCATATTTTTATAAATTTCAAGAAAATCAGTAGCTAAAGAATAGGGAGTACAAGAATAATATTTAGTTAATTTAAAACAGATAGAACTATTGAAAGTAATAGTAGTTTTTTGACGTTGATTTAAAATTAAATCGAAGAAAATATCATTAGATACGTTAATAAATTCTTGTTGATTTAGTTGCCCATGTGAATAGATTTTAAATAAAGTATTCCCTAAAATATCGCTAACTAAAACACTGTCCATTTAACAATAAAAACCTATGATTTTCTAGGTTGACGAGGAGACTTTTTCATAGGAGCAAGAATGGAATTAAGGGAGCGTAATTGCTCCGCTGTACCCATGCAAATCAAAGAGTCCCCCTCCTCAAGGATGCTTTCCCCCGTAGGACCTGGAATTAGTCCGTTGTCAGGGGTGCGGATAGCCACCACCAAAGCCCCAGATCTTGCCCTTAGACCAGCTTCTCGGAGGGTTTGCCCCAAACAAAGACAATCTTCTTGAAGCATAAATTCCTCTAAATAAAAAGATCGCTCCCCCCCACTAAGGATACCATCTACAAAATCCATTATCTGGGGTCTTAAAGCTGCGGCAGCTAGTCTTTTTCCCCCTGTTACATAGGGGGATACTACCGCATCGGCCCCTGCCCTTTCTAGCTTCTTTACCGCTTCCTCTGAGTTTGCCCGGGCGATCGCCCTTATACGAGGATTAAGAGCCTTAGCCGATATTACCGTATAAAGATTATCAGCATCAGAACTAAGGGAGGCAATAATACCCGCCGCCGTTTCCACCCTAGCCTCCAATAAAGACTCATCAAGGGTGGCATCCCCTTGGATATGTAGATAACCTAAACCCTGAGCAATTTCTAATTCATCCTCCCCCATTTCGATGAGAATAAAAGGGGTATTTTCGGCGTGTAACTCTCTTGCCACATGGAAGCCCATCCGACCAAATCCACAGAGAATATAATGATTTTCTAGTTTATCAATCACGTTTTTCTTTTGTTTTAGTAAAAGTCTTTGTTTAAAATAACCCTGAGAAATGGCATCGGTAAAACTGTTGACCAAATAACCGAAAATGATGATCCCTGTTAAAATCAGGAGCATGGTAAAAACCCTAGCTCGATCATCGAGGGATCTAATTTCACCAAAACCCACCGTCGAGAGGGTAATAATAGTCATATAGGCAGAGTCGATGAATGACCACTTTTCCACCAGCCAGTACCACAACGTACCGGATAATACTACCCCCCCAAGGGCGACAGAAGCAACGATTAACTCTCTTTTTACCCGTAAATATCTTTGTTCGGAAGCTGAAGGTCTTTTTCCGTTATTCACTCACTTAAACACTCCTGCTTATGGTAATTTAATCAACTAATTGCCAAGCAAGTTTTGCTGCCCCTACTATTCCAGCATTATTCCCCAACTGTGCCACCATTAATTTTAGTCCTTCTCGAGAACTCGGTAAAACTCTTTTTTCAACTTCTTTCCAAGTTGCGGGTAAAAAATATTCTGCACTAGCACTTACTCCTCCGCCAATTAAAATGGCTTCTGGGGTAAATATGTAAATATAGGTTGCCAAACCAATACCCAATGTTTTGCCGTAATCTTGCCAAAATTGTAGGGCTTTGGGATCATTATTCTTGGCTAATTTTCCCCACTCCGAGGGCTTTTTTCCTGTGTCACGATAGATGGCGGTGGCGGAAGCGTGTTGTTCAAATGAACCCGTATTACCACTATTGCACGGATGCCCTTGGGGATTGAAAGTAACTAAACCGAGTTCTGCCCCCGCTCCATTGTGTCCCACAAATAGTTTACCATCAAGGATAACCGCACCCCCTACCCCTGTACCAATGGTGAGTAAAATCAAGTTTTGATAGTTTTTTCCAGCCCCTAACCATGCTTCTCCCAATCCTGCACAGTTAGCGTCGTTACAGATGGTGGTTTTTAGCCCTGTTTTTGCCTCTAGTTCATCGGCAAGGGGTACATTATGCCATCCACTCAAATTAATAGCAACTTTAGCGATTCTGCCCCCCGCATCGGTAGCCCCGGGCATGCCAATACCTAAGGCAATGCTATGGTTATTTTGATTAATTTTGTTGACCGTAAGGGCGATCGCACTGATGACATCTTCCGGGGTAGCAGGTTGAGGAGTGGGAATACTAAAGGATTCTAAACAAGTACCATCGGCCAAAAACCGACCAAATTTAATGGCTGTTCCCCCTAAATCTACTCCGATTACGTCTTTTTCTTTTACCATCTTATAATAGTGTTATTATCCTTATTTATTTTAATGTTTACTTAGCTTCGTGGGACTTCCTCACCAACCAATAACTAGCCGAAAGACATATTATGGCGATTCCTAAAGCAATTAAATCAACTTTATCAGACTGTTTGGGGTCAAAAATAATTATTTTTCTTGCCACCGCAATTAAAGCCGTAGTCAACACCAATTCCACTTGAAGAATATGCTTCCTTAAATATACAGTAATATTTTCCAACAATTCTAAAGCAATCAAAATATTGAGAAATAATCCAAATATTTCAAATATCGTACTAGCGAAAAAGCCTATTTGCCCTGTAATAAATAAGTATCTTGCTAAAACAAATATTAAATCTAGTATAGATATAAAAACTACTATAATAATACCCAAGGACAAAATTTTAGAAACAACGTTTTCCGTAAGATGAACTATTTTTAAAAAATTTTTATCCCTAAATATTTCTCTTAAATAGTTGATAAAATTATTCATAAATCCTAATATTGATTTGATTGGAAAATAACCATAAAATTGAGCAGAAAATATATATTTATTCAAACAAAATAATTAATTCCATTCCCCTAATCCCATGGCACACCATCGCCCACGGATAAAAATGCTTTTTAGCCAATATTTCTAACCCACAAATATTAAATCATGTTATTGCCCTTGTTCTTTCTAGGCACTGCATCAAAAAAAGCATCTTCCACAACGGTATTAAGATAATTGCTACAATATTATTAAGTTTTGTAAACTCAGCAAAAAAATCTTGAAGACTCAACCAACCGTAACTCAATGGAATTGTTTAGATAATATCTGGCAAGGGGGAGAAGAAGTAGTTAAAACAGGCTTACCCCATACCCAACTAGCACCTCCCTGGCAAATACTACTATTAGGGGATGGCTCTCCCACAAGGCATCTACGATTATTAACCCAAGAACCCACCCAAGTAGATGTGATTGATATGTCCTTAATTGGTATGGATAAAGATAATGCTCCTCAAGCCATCGAAAAAGTACCAGGCCCTAGATTAAGAAGACAAGTATGGCTCAAAACCGCATCAGGACAAAGGTTAGCCTATGCTTCTTCTTGGTGGAATGCGGATAATGTGGATCATTATTTAGAAAATAGAGCCTTGCCCATTTGGGAAAGTTTATCGAAACTGCATACGGAATTATATCGAGATATTCAGGGTATTTACTACGGAAATTGTTCTTATTTGGAGGAAAGTTTCGGGGAAAAAGGGCCTTTTTGGGGCAGACATTATCTTTTTTGGCATAATAAAAAGCCTTTGACTCTTATTTATGAAGTTTTTTCTCCTTATCTATCTAAATATTTAGGGCAAATCAAATATGATAATTGATAAAAACTAAGACTTCCAAATATTATAACCGTTCCCTATTCCCCGTTCCCTCCTCAACGAGAAATCAGACTTAATAT
This sequence comes from Cyanobacterium sp., assembly GCF_054166785.1. Classification (NCBI taxonomy): domain Bacteria; kingdom Bacillati; phylum Cyanobacteriota; class Cyanophyceae; order Chroococcales; family Geminocystaceae; genus Cyanobacterium; species Cyanobacterium sp. The sequence continues at coordinate 15,161 of NZ_JBSZCP010000013.1, read as the reverse complement.
CATCTATTCATCAAAGCCTAATTATCTACAAAATCTTCGGTAATTTGTTGTAATTTTTTGCTTAATTGTGCCACAGAAATGCGGGGAGACATACGGGGGATGGGGCGATCGCCCTTATCCGTAACCATAAATAAAACAGGTATTTCATACTTATACATCTCAAACCATTGTTCATTAGTAGTAATATCCCTAAGCTCAATAGTTAAACTAAAATCATCAATTTCCCTAAGTTTTTCCTCTAATCCTTCACAAAGATGACAACCCTGTTTACTATATAAAATTAACTTCATTATTTTTAAAATATTAATTAATCCAAAGAAAAAGAAGAATGATAACTACTAAATAAACCCAAAAATTGAGTTTTCAAAGCATCCAAAAAACCTAAAAAATAAAAAATACCCCGAGTAATAATTTTAAATAAAGAACCACTTTTATTACAAGGAGGATTCCCTAAAACATGACAGTCAAATAACTTACCATAAAAACGCCTTTGTTGAGCAAAAGTCAAATTTTTTAACCCCATCAAAAAATGATTATGATAAAAAGCAAACTGATAACTCAAAGACTTAGTGGTAATGTCATGACAGCCCCCCATTTCTTCCCCTAAATGTACCAAATCGGCATCAGGATCGTACCAAATATCATACCCCGTACTCCGCAATCGTAAACAAAAATCCGATTCCTCCCTTACCGCACTACCCCGAAACCTTTCATCAAACCAAACATTATATTTTGTGAAAATATCCCGCCGAAAAGACATATTGCAACCCCTCGCCGTAATAATTTTTTGAGGTTTAATCAGATAAACAAAATCTAAATGATACCATGCCAATCCAGGATCACTCGCCTTGGGGTCTAAATGCTCTTTGAATGCCGTTGAATATCCTTGTTCCCCTGTTTGAGCCGAAAACTGCTTCATACGGTCTAAAACCCTTCCAGCCACTGCTCCTATATTTTCATTATCCAGATAGTTTTTGACATGGGATGATATATAACTTTCCGACAACTGAACATCATCATCAATGAAAATGACAATCTCCCCCTTAGCTTTACTAACTCCATAATTTCTAGCTTTAGGTAAACTTGCCCAATCTACCCGATACCATTTTATCTGCCCCTGCCCATGATGCTCGTTAAGAAAAGACTCCACATCTTCTCCGTGGTTTTGAGTTTGATCCACCACAAGCACTTCAAAAGAATGATAATCTTGTTTAAGTACATCCCGAATACTATCCACAAGGGCTTGTTCTCGCTTATAGGTAGGGATGATAACAGACACTAGAGGTTGATTCATGGTGAGGCAGTACGTCTTTTTTTTAGGGATTTAAATTTTTTCTTGTTTTTTCGATTTTTACTCAAGATCGTTTGTACTTCTTGATCTCGTTCTTGTTTATCTATGATTGTCAGTTTAATTAAAACCCCTGCAAATAACCAATAGTAAACGGCAACAGGGTCAGTATCAAGGGGGTACCAATAGGGGAAATAGCCGAGAAATAGTAAAAATACCCAAAAGGCGCTCGCAAAACTTTTGAGGGTAGGATCTTGAATAGAACGATATTTTTTGAAAGTATATATTACTATGTGGGTGATAAAAGCTAAAAAAGTGATTAGACCCATTATTCCCACTTCATAGATGACTTTAGGATGATAGGTTTCAATGAAAGCAATGGAACCAAAAGTTCTGGCGGAATTGGTGGCAGTGCCTAGTCCAGATCCCAAAATTGTTCCTCCATAGGAACGAGTGTTCCTAATAACCCATCGCCATTGTTGTATGATGAAATCTTGGGGGGGAGAAGCATTCCAACGTCCGATCGCACTGTTTACCCTGTCTGTGACAATATCTGGGTTAGCCGAAACAAATATAAATCCAGCGATGGCAAGAATAACGGCAATGGGTATAAAACGCTTCAGGCGAAATAGTTGCCCCGTCAACACCAACATCACAAAAAGAAACACAGGCACGAGAAAAAGAGCCACCCTTTGCCCGGAGATAACGGTATTAATAAAAATTAATCCCATGCCCCCAAGCCCTATTAGTTGCCAAAAACGGGAGGTTTCAAAAAAGGCAACGGAAAAACAAATGGCACTGTTAGCGATGAGAAACCAGCCCCAATGCCAAGGGGATACAAATGTACCTGGTAAGCGTATTTGATTTTGTTCTGGGGTATAAAGCAACGAGCCACCCACAAAACATCGAGCATCTAAACTGGCACGGAATAAACCTGCACCATCGGTAAATTCGCTGGTAGCCTGACAACGTCCACTGCGGAGGAAAGAGTATTGCACAAGGGCTAAAAGACAACAGATGATTGCTAATACGGCGAGTAATCTGCCTAGTTTAAGGAGGGTTTTTTTATCTTCGATGAGGTGATAGCCACAAAACATCAGGGGTATGTAGCCGATGAATATTTTTAACCCCAAAAGCCCTTGGAGAAAAGGTTGACCATTTTTGCAGATGGGGCGGGGAACTACATTTTCTACTAAGCTACAGGCCGGGGCAAAAAGTTCTAGTCGAAGATTTACAAAGATTAAAACAATGAGGCACACTATGCTCAATATCATCAGGGTGGGTAGTAGGGGTTTAGCGATGATAATTGGTTTTCTGTTCTTCCATGCCTGAATGAGTAGGGCAAACAGTGCGGGAATATAAAATACATCTTTGGCAATTTGAAAGATTAGATTTCCCCCAGCAAAGGCATATACCACGGTTCCCCCGAAGGGCATATAGATGAGAAAAGCCCAGAGGGCGGATCTGGGAAATTGATAGGATAAAATGGTTGCCATGATCCCGATACCAGCAGAAATTCCCACTTTTGGGGAAAAGAGGAAAAATGAGGGTAAAGCGGTTAAAATGCCCAATATAAGGGCGATCGCCCATGAACTAACCAGTTTCTGCTTTTGTCGAGTTTCCTGTCGCTTGAGAGCAATTTTTTCTTTGCGACTGAGGGGGGCAGGAGCATTGAGTGGAGCATTTTTAACACCCCTTTTACGATTGCGAAATTTTTGGGTTTTCGATGCAGTCATAATAGTTTGGGGATGATGTACAGAAAAGAATCACTGAGCAAACCAATAATTCTTTTCTTTTTTATTATGCTAGATGTTGTTGAACTACCGCCACCAAATTTTCAGTCCAATAATTGACAAGATGCTCATTTTGTGCTTCTACCATGACCCGAATTAAAGGCTCCGTTCCCGATGGTCGTACTAAAATGCGACCTTGATTACCCATGGCGGACTCGGCTTTAGCTATGGCTTGGGCGAGGGGTTCACACTCACCCCAACGCAGACGTTTTTCCCGATCTTCTACCCGCACATTTTTTAAAATTTGAGGATAGGGGGTAAAACTTTGAGAGACCAATTCGGCTAAACTAACACCCCTTTGGCGGGTAAGGGAAGCGAGATGGAGGGCGGTTTGGATGCCGTCTCCTGAGTAGTGGTGATGGTGGCAAAGGATATGCCCCGACTGTTCACCCCCCAACATGGCTCCCGTTTTCCACATGGTGGCTTGGACGTGTTGATCTCCTACGGCGGTGCGTAATAGTTTACCGCCTATTTTTTGCCATGCCAACTCAAAACCCAAGTTTGCCATCACAGTGCCTACTAAAAGGTTGTCGGGTAGTTGTCCTTGTTCTTGTAAATATTGTCCCCAAAGATAGAGAATATAATCACCACATATGATGTTCCCCATCGAGTCCATGGCCATAACTCTGTCGGCATCACCATCAAAGGCAAAGCCCATGTCAGCGTCATATTCTTTGATAGCTTGTTTAATTCTATCTAGGTGGGTAGAACCGCAGTTAACGTTAATGCGATCGCCATCGGCTTGATGATGAAGGGTGATGACTTCGGCTCCTAATTCGGTAAATACTTGGGGAGCAATTTCTACCGCTGCCCCCCATGCCAAGTCAAGGACGATGCGCATTCCCTGAAAATTCATATCTTGGGGAAGGGATTGGCTTAAAAATCTTTGATAGTTATGGGCTAGTCCATGGCGATAAATATTTTTTCCATATTTGTAACCATCTGCCCTTAAATTTTGGCTCTTGAGGAGGTCTTCAATGGCGATCGCCTTGTCACCGTTTAATTTAGTACCATCAGCCCCAAAAAACTTAATTCCATTATCTTCAGGGGGGTTATGACTAGCGGAAATCATAATGCCACCCACGGCTCCCATGGTTCTTGTTAGGTAGGATACACAAGGAGTTGGACACAGACCAATATTCCATACCTCTAACCCCATGGAAGTTAAACCAGAGGCGATCGCCATGGCTAACATATCACTAGAATTACGGGAATCTTGACCAATAATAACAATCTTAGAGCCGTTTCCATCCTCGTTCCATACCCTTCCTGCTGCCATACCAACCCCCAAAGCTAACTCAGGGGTGAGTAACTCTCCCGCCTTACCTCTGATGCCATCGGTGCCAAAGAGTTTGTCGGGTAAAGAATTAACCCCAAATCGCACCGTTCCATGGTCAGATACCTTGCCATTTTCAGCAATATTAAAAGACATTACCATTGTAAATTTTCCTCACACGATAATAAATGGTTATTAAATTTATGTTTTAAAACAGACAGACAAATATATTTGCCATGATTTTATGAACCATCGGTTATTAATACTATTATCAAAAATCTAATTTATAGGGAATATCTAAAAGTATTTGATTCTAACCACGACGATTTACAAACAGTCCTTGCTAATCCATAAATTTTTAATTAAGTTTTCTTATGTTGGTTATATGATAACCATGTTTTCAAAGATCCTTGGATCATAGACTAGAACGCTAAATAAATCAACTGTTACATAACTTTATTTTTGACAGTTTTTAATGGTTTATGTTATATTAAAAGAGTAAGGATAAATCGTTCATCTGTTGGTTACAGACGGAAGTAAGAAGAAAAAAGTCTTCTGAAGGAACGCGCCTCAAATCTAAACTCAACAAATTAGAGGAGGCGGTATTATGAACGCAACTAACACTTTCAAAAAAAATAACACCATCGGTTCGGTTAATCAACAAGCTCGTTTATTGATGAGGGGCGATCGCAAACGCACCCAGAGCCGTCAAGAATCAATGTTAACCAGAATATCAGCAGAAGTAGGACTTCAATAATCCTAGAAAATAAAATAATCTAGTTTACTAACAAAAAACCTCGAGTTCTTAATCATAAGGGCAGAAGGTTTTTTTTGCTTTCACCATAGATTGAATGTGTTTTAGACTACCTTTTCCCTAAAAGGCAAACTATAGTGTTAATAATAAACCTAAAAGGTTTGAGCCGAAACAGTAATCATCCATCAATAGTCTATGAATGCAGAAGAAAAAGCCAGAGGCTTAGAAATAGCCACAAAAATAGCCGCTATAGTCAACCTATTCAAGCAACAATTTCCTGACGTAAAAGCAGATCTTAAACCATGGCATAGTGATCCTGATACCATTAACTTAGTAGATCCTGACTCCATCGACATCGGCTTTCACTTCCCGGGTTGGAGTCGTAAAATTCAGAGTCGAAGTATCCTAGTACAAATCAGATTTCATTATGACGAAATCGATAAAACCCACAAACTAATCGGGGTTGACAGTGCAGGATTCAACTATACAGGGGAAGCGTGGCGACTATCCACCATTGAAAACTGGCAACTAGAAGGAAAAACTCCCCCCGTAGAAGAAGTCAAAGAAAAGCTCAAATATTTTTCCCGTCAAGTGTTCGAGTTATTCCAAAATTAAAGAATTATTAAAAAGTTTACCAAAATGTCACCACCTTTGCCATAAATAGATAGACCGAATTAAGTTAAACTAAACATAATAAAAAAATAATACTCGTATTTTAAGATGAGCATAGTAAGTCAAGTTATTCTCAAAGCAGATGATGAACTGCGTTATCCTAGTAGTGGGGAATTACAAGGAATCAAAAGTTTTTTAGATTCAGGTTTGATTCGTCTCAAAATAGCTGAAACCCTAGCCGAAAACGAAAAGAAAATCGTAGAAAAAGCTAGTCAAGAGTTATTTAAAAAACATCCTGAATATCGTGCTAACGGTGGCAATGCTTCAGGACAAAAACAATATAATCAATGTTTAAGAGACTTCGGTTGGTATTTGCGTTTAGCTACCTACGGAGTTTTAGCTGGAAATAAAGAGCCTATCGAAAAAATTGGCCTGATTGGTGTCAAGGAAATGTACAACTCTCTTGGTGTACCTATCCCCGGCATGATTGACTCTATTCGTTGTTTAAAAGACGCATCCTTAGGTCTTTTGAGCAAAGAGGAAGCCGCAGAAACCGCTCCTTATTTCGATTATATGGTTCAAGTAATGTCTTAAGAGAAAACGGTTAAATTTTTTTACGGGGGCTTGATTATCAAGCCCTTTTTGCTAAAGTTGTATGGCTAAGAAAAAGGCGAAAGATTCATCATCGGAAAATACCATTTCTTGGGTTGGTAAAAAGTGGTGGTTATCTTTATTTTTATATTCTTCTATTTACTTAATAATTGGTTGGTCTGTGGCTAATCGCTCTGAGATTTTAATTAGAAATGCAAGGGGTTTAATAAATAGATGGAATATAATAATTGATGACGATTTATTACTCATTATTATTCGGATATTGTCTTTAATACTCGTTGTTACTATCTCTTTGATGGTAATGAACCCTTTTTCTATAATTACTTTTATTTTTGAAGAATCCATTAGTTCTGATTTAAAGGGATTTATTTCGGTACTGATTTGGTCTATTTTATTAGTTTTTATCTTTTGTTATTTTGATTATTTTGCAGATATTTTAGTAATCACTTCAGCTACTATTCTGGTAAGTTTAGATTTAGAAGAAAAAAAGATTTACGGTAAGCAACTTATTTTTATCATGGTTTCCATTGCTTCTATAACTTTTAGTTTAGGAGTTTTAATGTTTGATTATTTACACTGAATAATATAATTAATTTTATGGCAAGTAAAAAGAAGGGTAAAGAAATTTTTAAAAAGGTTTTTATAATTCTCTCAGGATTAGCTTTTGTTTTGTTTTCTGTGTCGGCGGTAGTTAATATGATTATCAATCCTCAAACTCCTGTGTCAACGGATAATCAAAATCCCCAGGATGATGGTGTGGCCATATCTCAAATAGAGAGGGAAATCGCTGGTTATGAATCGGTGTTGGAAAATGAGCCAGAAAATCGCTTTGCTTTAGAAAGATTAGTAGAGTTAAATTTACAAAAGGGTGATTTACAAGGAGCGCTCACTCCCATGAAAAAATTAGTGGCAATTCAACCCGAAGAAGAGCGTTATCAGGAGGTTTTGGGTATCATTAAGCAGGGTTTAGAGGAGCAAGAGAATCCTCCCACTGAGTTAGAAACCAATCCTGAGACTACCCCTGAGACTGAGTAAAATCCGAGCAAAAGCAAGAAAAGTTTAATTATTGGTTATTTTTAGCCCTAAAATTATTGTGTCTTTAGTATTCCATCTTTATGAAAATTCCTATTCTTGATTTAAAACTGCAATATCAACAATTAAAATCTGAGATTGATGGGGCGATCGCCCTTGTGCTAGAATCAACCCAATTTGTATTAGGGCCAGAAGTTCAAAAATTAGAACAAGAAATTGCTAGTTTTTTGGGGGTTAACCATGCCATTGGAGTCAACTCTGGTACAGATGCACTAATTATCGCCCTAAGAGCGTTAAATATTGGGGAAGGAGATGAGGTAATAACTACCCCTTTTTCGTTTTATGCCACCGCCGAATCCATCAGTTTAGTGGGGGCGAAACCTATTTTTGCCCAAGTAGAAGCCGATAGTTTTAATCTTAATCCCCAGAGTATCAAAGAAAAAATTACCTCGAAAACTAAAGCTATTATGCCTGTGCATCTTTATGGGCAACCAGCAAAAATGGCTCAAATCAAAGAAATTGCAGAAGAATATGGATTAAAAATTATTGAAGACTGCGCCCAAGCCTTTGGGGCAAAATACCATGGAGATTGTTTGGGATGTGAGCAAAAATGCCACGAAAATTACCTTAATCCCATCAAAGGAAAATATGTGGGGGGTATTGGTGATGTGGGGGCTTTTTCTTTTTATCCTACCAAAAACCTTGGGGCTTATGGAGATGGGGGAATGATTACGACTAACGATGATAGCGTTGCCGAATTAGCTAGAATGTTGCGAGTGCATGGGGCGAAGAAGAATTATCATAACGAAATGTTGGGTTACAATTCCCGTCTTGATAGTATTCAAGCAACTATTTTACGGGTAAAACTCAAATATATTGAAAAGTGGAATCAGGCAAGACAAAATATCGCCCGTCAATATAATCAATTATTGGCAGATTGTAATTCTATCATCGTACCTAAATTTTCTGATGGTCATGTTTTCCACCAATATACTATCAGGGTAAAAAATGGCAAAAGAGATGAGTTAAAAGATTACCTCGCAGATAAAGGCATTGGTAGTATGATTTATTATCCCATTCCCCAAGATCAATTACCAGTTTATCAAGGTCAATATACCCCTTACCCCCTTACAACTCAATTGGCTTCTGAGGTTTTGAGTTTACCTATCTATCCCGAATTACCTCAAACTGACATTAAAATTGTGGCTGATACCATTATTCAATGGACAAAAACCATCAATAGTTAGAGTTTTGTGCTGATAGATGTGAATTAAAATACCATAGGATTTTCTACAGTTATAAAGTACATTTTTTATCACCTATTGCTCATTTTTCAATGGTTACTAAAAATTCTCAGATTCGATTAACAAAGTTTCAAGTTCTAATTTTTTACTGATTTTATGAAAATTATTAATAATATAATTGCTATTTTTCAAAAAGAGTTACAAGGTTATTTTAATTCCCCTTTAGCCTTAACTATTGCCAGTGTTTTTTGGTTAATTTCAGGGGTATTTTTTCTCTTTATTTTATTTAGTGAAGAGGGCATTATTCAAAATGTAGCATTGCAAGAACAGTTAGGTAATACTAGCCCTAGGGATGTACCCTATGAGTTTATCCAAGTGTTTTTTGGTATTATGGGGTCTATTACCATTTTTCTTTTACCCATGCTATCTATGGGTTTATATTCCGAGGAGAGAAAAAGGGGTACTATCGAACTTTTAGCCACTTCGCCTATTTTTAATTGGGTAGTTGCCCTAGGTAAATTGTTGGGAGTAGTGGTGTTTTACATCACTATGATTATACCTATTTTGTTGTACGAGGCGATCGCCTTTAGTACTTCTAATCCCCCTATTCCTCCTGCGGTACCTCTACTAGCCCACCTTGGTTTAATTCTTTTAGCCAGTGCCATATTATCCCTAGGAATGTTTATCTCTTCCCTTACGGATAGCACCATTTTTTCAGCAATTATTACCTTTATTTTAGTTGTTTTTATCTCAATTTTAGATGCTTTAACGAATAATATTCAAAATTCTTTTGGGCAATTTATTAATCAATTGTCAGTGCTAAAAAGCTATGAGGAATTTGTGCAAGGTATTTTTAGTACATCTAGTCTGATTATATTTTTAAGCTACATTATACTAGGTTTATTTTTAACAGCTCAATCCATTGAAACTTTACGTTTTACAAGAAAATAGTTATTGTAATGAATGAAAAACAGGAAAATAAATATAGTCACTTAACCGCCATTGATAGAAAATATTTATCCTTTCCTGCACGATATTTGTTAGAAAATAACCTATTAAAGGGTAAAATTTTAGATTTTGGTTGTGGATTAGGCAATGATGTAAAAAAGCTACAAGAAAAGGGTCTAAATATTATTGGTTATGACCCCCATTATTTTCCCCATTATCCCTTAGAAAAATTTGATACCATAATCTGTTTTTACGTCCTCAATGTATTATTTCCCGAACCCCAAGAAGATGTGATAATGGCGATCGCCCATAGCCTAAAACCATCAGGAAAGGCTTATTTTGCCGTAAGAAGGGATCTAAAAAAAGAAGGATATAGAACCCATTATGTCCATAAAAAACTAACCTATCAAAGATTAGTAAAACTACCATTTAAATCATTATATAACGATGAATTTTGCGAAATTTATCAATATACTCCCTACAATCAAATAAAAAAAAGGAAAGAATACTGTATCTTTTGTAATCCCTACCCAAAACTAGAATTAATTACAGAATCCAGCCTTAGCTATGCCATAAAAGACGGCTACCCTCTCACCCAAGGACATAGTTTAATTATTCCTAAAATTCATGTTGCTGATTATTTTGAGTTACCCATAGAATATCAAAAAAACTGTTGGCAAATGGTTAATACCGTCCAAAAAATATTAAAAAATATATATAATCCAGATGGTTTCAACGTAGGATTTAACGTCAATAAAGCAGGAGGACAAAAAGTGATGCACAGCCATATTCACATTATCCCTCGCTATGAAAAAGAGAACCAAAAATCAAACAAAGGTATTCGCTCCATCATTCCCAAAAGATAGGATAAACCATTACTTAAAAGCCATATTGTAATGATATTTACTAAATTATTTTCTATTATTATTTTTCGGAACAATTTACCATAATAAACGTCGTCATAATAACTATTATAATTTTAAACATCCGCTAATTTTTAAATTACTAAATACCATAATCATGACCATCACAAAAAAAAAGTCCCTTAAAATAGTTCCCATGGCGATCGCCTCTAGCCTCATCACCGTATCCATCTCAACCCTTTCTGTGAGTCCATATCAAGCCATAGCCCAGCAAAACCCCTCCCAAAACCTGTTAGCCCAAAACAACCAACAAAGGGTAAGACTAGCGGTAATGGACTTTGATTACAGTAGCTTAAGTAACGCCAATAACCTTAACTTTATCGAAGGCGCCGCCAGAGGAGTCAGTGATATAGTGGTCAATGAATTGTTAGAAAGTGGTAAATATTCCGTAATCGAACGCAGTCGCCTAGAAGACGTTATCAACGAGCAAAACCTAGGGGCTAGTGGAATGGTAAATCCTGCCACCGCAGCCCAAATCGGTCGCCTTTTGGGGGTAGAACTAATTATGGTAGGCTCTATTACCCAGTTTGACTTACAAGAAAGAGGTACAGGTTTTGGTTTATTTGGTGTCAGCCTCGGCAATCAAACAAAAAAAGCCCTTGTCACCCTCAATACCCGTCTTATCAACACCACCACGGGGGAAATTGTCATGGGTGCGGAAGGAAAAGCCGAAGTTTCTCAAGTAGATGGTAGTTTCAGAAGAAGGGGAGTTGCCATTGATACCTCCACCAGTAACGATGGTACTTTATTAAGTGTTGCCACTCGGGATGCCACCAGAGAAGTGATTAAAAGAATGGATGCAAGACAAGCTGATTTATCATCCATCGCCAGAGTAGCCCCTAGTACCCCCGGTTTAGTAGCCGATGTAGCAGGAAATAGCGTCATTATTAACCGTGGCACCAATCATGGTTACAGTAGTGGTTTACGGGTGTCCATTGAAAGGGTATCCAGAGAAATTAAAGATCCTGCCACGGGAGAGGTTATTCGCCAAGTTACTCAGCAGTTAGGGGTTGTAGAGCTTCAGGACGTGGATGCTTCCTCTAGTGAAGGTCGTATTATTTCTGGTTCTGGTTTTCAGGTGGGTGACATTGTATCTCCCATGTAATGAACCATAGATAATGGGTGTGGTTTTCCCCCAATAGGTTTTTTTGCGTTTAAGATGAGAATTATGTTAAGTTTAGTTAACAAGCAGTTGTTATTATTGTTAATAATTAAATAAAAGACAACATTAAAGGGAAGTGTGAAAATACTTTCGACATTAAAAAGAGGATATTAGAAAATATGAAAACACCTTGGCGAACTATACTATTGTGGGCAATCCCGTTTTTGGTGGTGGGATTCTTCTTGTGGCAAGGCAGTTTTGCTCCCAACAACATGAGCAATGCTGGTAATAATACCGCTAGTACCCGCATGACCTATGGTAGATTTTTAGAATACATTGATAAGGGCAGAGTTAGCAGTGTTGATTTATACGAAGGTGGACGCACTGCTATCGTTGAAGCCATTGATCCTGAATTACGTCAGGTACAAAGATTAAGGGTTGATTTGCCCGGTTCTTCTCCTGAGTTAATCAGTAAATTAAGAGAGTCTGGTATTAGCTTCGACTCTCACCCCATGCGCAGCGAGGGAGCTGTTTGGGGAATTTTGGGTAATCTAGTATTCCCTGTATTATTGATTGCTTCTTTGTTCTTTTTGTTCCGTCGTTCTAGCAATATGCCAGGAGGCCCTGGACAGGCGATGAGTTTTGGTAAGTCTAAGGCTCGTTTCCAGATGGATGCTAAAACAGGAATCAAGTTTGATGATGTGGCTGGTATCGATGAAGCCAAAGAGGAGTTACAAGAAGTGGTAACTTTCCTTAAACAGCCTGAAAAATTTACGGCAGTGGGCGCCCGTATTCCTAAAGGGGTTCTTTTGGTAGGACCTCCCGGAACTGGTAAAACTTTACTAGCAAAGGCGATCGCCGGGGAAGCTGGAGTTCCTTTCTTCAGTATTTCTGGTTCAGAGTTTGTGGAAATGTTTGTGGGTGTGGGTGCTTCCCGTGTCCGTGACTTGTTCAAAAAAGCCAAGGAAAATGCCCCTTGTCTTATCTTTATCGATGAGATTGATGCGGTAGGTCGTCAACGGGGTGCTGGTATCGGTGGTGGTAATGATGAAAGGGAACAAACCCTCAACCAACTCCTTACGGAAATGGATGGTTTTGAAGGTAATACTGGTATTATCGTTATCGCTGCTACCAACAGAGCCGATGTACTCGATTCTGCGCTGATGCGTCCCGGTCGTTTTGACCGTCAGGTAATGGTTGATCCCCCCGATTTCAAAGGTCGTTTAGGGGTCTTAGATGTCCATGCCCGTAACAAAAAAATAGCCCCTGATGTGTCCATCGAGGCGATCGCCCGTCGTACCCCCGGATTTAGTGGTGCGGATCTTGCCAACCTTCTTAATGAAGCTGCTATTCTAACCGCCCGTCGTCGTAAACCCGAAATCACCATGAGTGAGATCGATGCAGCGGTGGATCGTGTGATCGCAGGGATGGAAGGTACTCCATTGGTGGATAGTAAGAGTAAGCGTCTAATTGCTTACCATGAAGTAGGTCATGCCATCGTTGGTACTCTCTTAAAAGATCATGATCCTGTGCAAAAAGTAACCCTTATCCCCCGTGGACAAGCCCAAGGTTTAACTTGGTTTACCCCCAATGAGGAGCAAGGTTTAACCACTAAATCCCAGCTTATGGCAAGAATTGCAGGGGCCATGGGTGGTCGTGCCGCTGAGGAGGAAATCTTTGGTGATGATGAAGTAACTACGGGTGCTGGGGGTGACTTACAACAAGTTACTGGCATGGCTCGTCAAATGGTAACTCGTTTTGGAATGAGTGATATGGGTCCTCTATCCTTAGAAGGACAAGGGGGAGAAGTGTTCCTCGGTGGTGGTTTCATGAACCGTGCTGAGTATTCAGAAGAAAGTGCTTCCCGTATCGATGATCAAATTCGCATGATTGCCGAACATGGTCATCAACTAGCCCGTCAAATTGTCAGAGATAACCGTGAAGTAATCGATCGCCTTGTGGATCTTTTAATTGAAAGGGAAACCATTGATGGTGAAGAATTCCGTCAAATTGTGGCTGAATATACCGAAGTTCCTGAAAAAGAACAGTTTATTCCTCAACTATAGGGATTCATTAATTTAGGTAGGGTGTCAAGCAAATAATGGGCGATCGCCCCCTACCTCTTTTTTCTTCAGAACAAACAATAATACTGGATTCTAAGAGAAAAGTATAGTAATAAAAAGAACAATGGGCTTAAGCCCATTGCCCAGTATAGATAAATCGGACTTAGTATAAAAGCTGATCTAAAATATAGGTCAGTTTTTTTGTGGGTTTATACAACTAAAATTGAGTTAATAATTATTTTTACCACGCCATTTATTAAGCATTTTTTCCCCAATACTAGCCACAGACTGTAAATCTATTAAATGTTTATTTAAACTAGCGTTTTCCTGTTTTAACTGTGAATTTTCCTTAGTTAAAGTATTGATAATATTATTATGTTTATTAGCATAGTTTTGGCTCAAAGCAACCTTCTCTTGTTCTTTTATGGCAATTTGTTGACGATAATCTTCTACATCTTGTTTAAGTTGATTAATAATAGAATTTAATTGTTCATTACTATCATTATTTTTAGCGTCCTCTTGTAAACTAGAAATCTGCTCTTTTAAATTAGTAATTTGATTATCCTTTTCTTTAACAAAAGACTCTAACTCAGAATTTTTTTCCTCTAAACTTTTAATATTATTGTTAAGCTCACTTAGTTTTTGATTAAGGTTTTTAATCTCATTAGATTGATCTCCCTTTTCTAAATCTTGAGTAACCTTCTTTAAACTACTTTCTAAATCTTTTATCTGATTATTTTTATTGTCTAACTCTTGTTGAATAGCCCCAACTTTATCCTGTTGTGCTTGTAACTTACTTTCTAAATCTTGATTATTCTTAGAAGCATCAGCCACTAACTCTTTTTGTTGACTGACTTGTTTTTCTAACTCAGCAATTTTTTGTAGCTGGTTTTTTGTTTTTTGCTCAATGGCATCTTTATCTAAAGAAACCGACTCATCTTCCCTAACCCCATCATTCCCATCCACTTCAGTGATAGAAAACTTTTGCTCTCCTTCATCATGCAAGACTACCTGAGTATCCGCACTATGACTGTTAATTATCAATCCACCCAATAGAATTTGCTCAAATAGTTTAGACTTAGTTAAACCAGTCTCCTTCGCCAAAGCAACCAGAGTGTCGTTGGCTTCTGGGGTAAGGGTGATATTAACTTTAGATTTAGAACTTCCTAAACCAGTTCCAGTTCTACTCTTTTTTCTGGTCATGACTTATGATTAACCTCGGAAAATATGATTATAATTTCTATATTTGGACAATCGTATTATAGATAACATTTTTTTTGGGCTTTGTGAAATAAAACTTTATCTTTTGTTAATTGTGGCGATTAGTTTTTACCTTGACTTCTTCTGGAAATGAATTAAACTCTCAGAATGCCCTTATAGAACCCATTTGGTATCTCAGGAAGCAGTGAGTCTTTTTAAAAGTAATCGAATAAAACATAAGTTAACTTTTTGGGTGGAGTTGAATAAGGTTCTTTCAAAGTTTTTGACCAAATTTTTACATCTTTCCATCCAAG